>JAFLUJ010000302.1 GCA_022511485.1 Oscillospiraceae bacterium
GCTCGGTGCGGTCGGCGATGATATTAAGACATCGTTCCACCTCCGGAGATTTTTTCTCACGTTTCAGAATATCCAGATAGCCGCATATTGCCGTAAGGGGAGTGCGCAGATCGTGAGAGATATTCGTAACTGCATTTTTTAATTCGGTATCTCCCTGATGAAATCTGAGATGTTCCTTCCGGAGGATCTTTAACTGTTTATTGATACTGTCAGCAAGCTGACACATTTCCATGTCGTGGCTTGAAATGTCAATAAGGGTGTTGGTATCGGTTTGGAGCTTTTCAGCAAAGGCTTCTGAAATTTCCCTTGCAGATTTTTTAAATAAATATATTTTTACTGAAAGAAAAATTACTGCCATAAAAAGCAGTATACACAAACCGATAAGCCAGAACATCGGGGCACTCCTTTCATTTCAGGTCTTTTCTGCTGAATATACAAACACCTACAGCCGTTGCAATAACAATTATCAACAGAGAATAAAAAGGAAACATATTTATGTTCTCGGGGATTTCCATATAATATCCCCACGGGGAGGGCGGAACAGTGTTTGTGAGCTGTATTATCTGACAGGTGGGAATAACATCATACAATGGTGTTCCTTCAAAAGCGTCCGTCACTGACAGCATAATAAATGACAGGACAACAGCAGATACCGAGCCCTTCGATCTGCTTGGGATCAGCATACATATAAGATTAAAAACTGCTGCCATCGCAGAAACAGCAAAAATACTTACAAATACCTCCGACATGATTTTCCCGGCTGGCGTTTCAAATTTTCTTATTATTCCCACTGTCTCCGCTGAAATTACGACCACAAGCCATATAATGTGCATTATCAAAGAAGCTGAGGTGCATGTTATCAGGTTAGAAAAATATACTTCCGCTTTTGAATGTCCCACATACAGCTTATTTCTTACAGCTCCGCCGCTGTAATCTGTTCCTATAAAGAAACCTATAAGTACAGCTATTACGATGCCGATATAAGTCGCTCCAGCAAATAACATATTGTCAGAAGGAGAATAATGTCCTCCCTGCTTATCAGCAGCTGCCAGCATACATACAGCAAGTATGGCGGGAACAAGCATTGCATAAACGCATAATGAAAAAAGTCTGCTGCTGAAAAGTCTTGCGAAATCCGCTCTTAAAAGCTTGATCAATGCCTTTCACCTCATTTCAGGTCTTTCCTGCGGAAAATCAAAATTCCTGCTGCTGTTGTGACAGCTATAAGTCCCAGCGAATACAACGGGAACAATGCAGTATGATCCGGCATTTCTCCGTCGTCTCCCATACCTTTTCCCGAAGCGCCGTTGCTGAGCTGCATGATCTGATTATTCGGAAGTATATCCGCTAAAAACTGATACACCTTTCGTTTTGTTCCTGTCAGATATTTGGGATTTTTTACAGACTCCTGCGTTATTTCTATTTCCTCTCCACTTTCGGTCATTAGCGTAAGGCTATATGGCTCTGTATATTCTTTTTCAAGAAGCCTGTAATAAATATTGTTTGCCGACATTATCAGCGCAAGAGAAAGAATAATTGTCGTAACAACTCCCGCAGATCTGCTTGAAATCAGCATACATACAAGAATAAAAATTGAAGATAAAGCTGCCACCGTAAAAATGCTTGTAAAGATCAGAGCCGCTACATTTCCTGTTGTCATATCAAATTTTTTTGCTATTCCTGTTACCGATGCACCAATAATTACTATCATGAACGCAATGTGCATTATCAGAGAAGCGGCAGTGCATACTATCAGGTTGGAAAAATACATTTTCATACGGGAGTGTCCTACGGAGATTTTGTTTCGGATAGTTCCATGACTGTAATCAGTTCCTATGAATATACCCAGAACTACTGCAATTACAATTCCGATATAGGCTGCTCCCACAAAAAGCAGTCCGTCAGGCGGATTGTAGTAATCGGGAAAGTCATGGGAATCTTTCCAATTAGTCCACATAGCAACGCCGGCAAGTCCGACCATAAAGATAAGACCCAGCCAGAAGATCCTGCTTTTGAAAAGTCTGATAAAATCCGCACGGAGAAGCTTACTCATTGCCTGCACCTCCAACAAGAGAGATGTAGAAGCTTTCAAGGCTCTCGTCGTGATCCTCCATTGAAATGACCTCGCATTTTTCCTCTGCAAGAGCAAGGGTCAGTTTGGTGAAGTTGGGCTTGGCGTAAACGTCCGCTATGCTGTCCGAGAGAATTTTATATTCGATCCCCATACCATCAAGAACTCTTGCAAGAGCGGCGGTGTCGGTGACAGTCATTCTTACACACTTGCGGCAGGCGGTTTCGAGCTCCTCTGCGCTCATTTCCCTGATTATCCTGCCGCCGTCGATAAATCCGTAATGGGTGGCAAGACGGGACAGCTCGTCCAGAATGTGACTTGAAATTAGTACCGTTATCTGACGTTCCCGGTTCAGTTTTAAAATAAGCTCGCGGATCTCAATGATACCCTGTGGGTCAAGACCGTTGACGGGTTCGTCCAGCACAAGAAAGTCTGGACTTCCGCAAAGAGCAACGGCAATTCCCAGACGCTGACGCATACCAAGGGAAAAATTCTTCGCCTTTTTCCTGCCGGTGTTTGAAAGTCCCACTAATTCAAGAAGCTCGGTAAGACCGTCAAAGCTGGGCAGACCTAAAATGCGGTATTGTTGTTTGAGATTGTCCTCTGCGGTCATGTCAAGATAAATTGAGGGAGTTTCCACTACCGCGCCCATACGTCTCCGGGATTTAGAAATTGCTTTGTCGGAATTTTTAATTCCATACAATTCAAACTCTCCGCTTGTGGGAAGCTGCAAGCCGCATATCAGACGGATAAGGGTAGTTTTGCCTGCGCCGTTTTTGCCTACAAATCCGTAAATTGCTCCCTTGGGAACGTTCATGGAAAGTCCGTTCAGAGCTTTGAAATTCCGGTAGTGCTTGCACAGGTTATTTGTTTTCAGAACATAGTCCATTACTATGACCTCCTTTTCTTATACAACATTTGCAAGAGCAGGTTGTATTTGAAAACAAGTATATCACAAAATAGTAAAGAAAACGGTTAAGAAAACAGTAAAGAAAGGGTAAAGATTTTTATTCTTCATTTCTCATTTTAAATCCGATACCCCAGACCGCCTCTATATAATCCTTTTCATTTACTGCACGAAGCTTCTTTCGCAGATTGCTTATGTGGATCTTCAGGGAGCTTTCTGTACAGTCGGGAGTATCCATGCTTATTTTATCAAGGATCGTCAGCTTGGCAATTACCTGTTCCGGATTCTGCATAAGAAGTTTCAGTATCGCATATTCTGTCCGTGTCAGTCTGATCTCGGTATTTTCAACGGTGACGATGTGGGTATCTGTGCGGAGGGTTATCTCCCGGAATGTCAGTACAGAGCTTTCAGATGGACTGTTTTTATTTCTCAGCCGGACGGTTATCCTTGCAAGAAGCTCCTGCATATCAAAGGGCTTTGTGACATAGTCTGCTGCACCTCCGAGAAGCAGGTTCACCTTATCGGAGGGGTCTATTTTTGCGCTTACAACAATTACGGGAATATCCCTGATCTGCGGAAGAAGCTCTTCTCCTGACAGCCCCGGCAGCATAAGGTCAAGGAGTATCAGGTCAGGCTTTTGCTTTGACAGGACGAGCAAAGCTTCCGTTCCCGAAAAGGCTTTATATACAGTGTATCCTTCGCTTTTTAAGGATTCCTCCAGCAGTGTATTGATATGGACGTCATCATCTATTATAAGAATGCTGGTCATAAATATCATGCTCCCCGATATTATCTTTTTGTTTATTATAGCACATATATTATGGCTATTCAAGTGGAAGTGTCACGGCAGCTTTGCACATTGACATTTATGGCGGAATGTGCTAAAATTTATTCAGATACTTATGAAAGGGGAGATCCCGCATGGCAGTTTTCAAATGCAAAATGTGCGAGGCAAATTTAGAGATAACCGGAAATCCCGGCGTTATAAAATGTGAATACTGCGGGACTTACCAGACTGTTCCCGGAGCGGAGCTTCCGGACGGCACCAGAACGATCCAGCAGGTGATAATAGAATCGGGAGCAAATGTTGAAAATCTTATTAAGCGGGGAAACTTGTCCATTGAGGACAGAAAATGGAATGATGCGGAAAATTTTTTCGACCGTGTGCTTGATGTGAATGTTGAAGAGCCCCGGGCATACATAGGAAAGCTTCTGGCGGAAAACAGGGTACTTACATTGGAGGAGCTCTGGCAAAGTAGGTCATGGAATTCGGTAAAGTCTATGGATAATTACAAAAAGGCATATCGCTTCGCTGACGATAACATGAAGCAGATGCTCGACGAATATTATTCAAAATGGATATACAGAGAAGCCTGCAAAAAGGCAAGATCCTATAACACAGACGATTTAGAAGAAGCAGTCAGATTATTCACAAGCATAATCGACTATGAGGATTCAAGGGAACGTGCCGAGAAAGCTCAGGAGGCTGCTAACGAGGCAATATATAACTTTGCTTCGCTCCGTGAAAGATCAGGCAATATGTCAGATCTGTATCTTGCCATAAAGAAGTTTGAAAGTATTTCTGACTATAAGGATTCACGGGAAAGAGCAGAGGCACTCAGAGTAAGGTATTTTGATCTGAAAGAGGAAGCGGAGAGGGCAGAACGCAGAAAAAAGCTCCAGAAACAGGAATGGCAGGAAGGGATGCGGCAGAGGGCTATAAATCGTGAGAAGATAATAAAATTATGCGTTATAGCAGTAATAGCAGCTGTAATGATTATTTATTTCTGTTTTAAGTATTTTTATATTATTTAAAGATAAACACATCAACGACTTCTGTAATCGGACTTAATGATCATCGTCAATGTAATGTATCTGAATGGTCCGGTATAAAAACAACCCCGTAATAAAGCTGCAAATTCCTCCTGAATAATATTTTATAAATAGTACAAACTATAGAAAAAGAGTATTTCAGGAGGAATTTATATGTTTGCACTTACACCATTTGAAAGAAAAAGCTATGATCTCTTCAATGCATTCCACGATTTTGAAAGGGATTTCTTCGGGGATGAAAGGCAGGTCAGCTCCTGCAAGACGGATATCCGGGACGAAGGAGAACGCTTCGTGCTCGAAGCGGAGCTTCCCGGATTCGACAAGAAGGATATTAATCTCGATATAAACGGAGGCTTCCTGACCCTTTCTGCGGAGAGAAGCTCCGAAAAAAATGAAAGGGACGACAACGGCAGATATGTACGTCGGGAACGCTCCTTCGGGTCTTACAGGAGAAGCTTTGATATTTCCGGCATCAATTCCGAGCAGATAGACGCGGAATATAAAAACGGCGTCCTTTTTGTGAATCTTCCAAAAAAAGCGGTTACCGCTCCCGAAACAAAGCGTCTTGAAATAAGATAACAGATACAGGACTGTCCGGTCAGGATACGGCAGTCCTTTTTGTTTGTGAAATATTGATTTATTTTAAATTGTATGATATAATTATAATAATATTAATTCCTAATTTACCAATAGACATAGTCTATTGGTAAAACCGCCTGTACAGGCGGCAGTCAAAACCTGTGGTTTTGACTGGATTAGTATTGAACGGCTTTCTTGGCGGCTGCGCCGCCTCGCCGTATGAAATACGGCGTTTTTTTAAATATAGACTTTGTCTATATTTAAAAAAAGAAATAGTATAATGATAATATTTTTATAAAGGAGGATCATTATGAGTGAGCTGATAAATAACATAACGGTAAACGCTCAGAGCAGTATCCGTATCGCTGCGGAAAAGGTAATATATTTTGACCCCTTCAAAATTACCGGCGCTGCAAAGGACGCTGACATTATTTTTATTACTCATGAGCATTTTGACCATTTTTCTCCTGAGGATATTGCAAAGGTGGTCTCGGATAACACTGTTTTTGCTGTACCTGCAAGTATGGAGAAGGCTGCGCTTGCTTCCGGCATTTCGAAGGATAAGCTTGTGACGCTGACCCCGGATACCAAAACAGAGGTCTGTGGTATACCTGTGGAAACGATCCCGGCGTACAATCCCGGAAAGAAATTTCATCCCAGGGACAATAACTGGCTTGGCTATATTATCACCGTCGGCGGACAGAGGGTCTATGTGGCAGGGGATACTGATGTCACTTCGGAAGCGAAATCCGTTTCCTGCGATATTGCCATGATACCGATAGGCGGGACATTCACCATGGATTTCCGTGAAGCTGCTGAGTTCATAAAGGAATTGAAGCCGGGGACAGTTATTCCCACTCATTATGGCTCGGTGGTGGGAAATGCTGATGACGGGGAATCCTTCAAAAAGCTTGTGGGAAGCTCTGCAGAGGTCGTACTTAAGCTTTAATTGCAGTACTCGTATATTGTCCGAATAATATTTTTTCCGGCCTTGCATGGGTTTGTCCATGTGAGGCTGTAAATTTTGGTTACAGTGTTTTCCCAATTTGTAAGCAAACTGTAACCGATTTGTAATTGAATTCCGCCTCAAATAATGGTATAATATAATCAAATAGTATGCGATTTGAAATAATTGTGCATAATTTTAGATTAGATTTATTCATTTTGACGAAAGGGGCGTGAACGATCATGAAAAAGCTTTGTGCGATTCTGGCTTTTTGTGCTGTATGCCTTGCTGCATCCGGATGCAGAGCAGACAAGATAATAAATTTAAATAATGTCAGTGAGACTGTTATTACTGAGTATCCTGAAAATTCCGAAAATCTTGTAAGAAGCAATCCGGCGGCTATCGGATATAGTCTTGAGGAATCTGTGGAAAACACTCCCTTTGAGTCATATACCTACGACTTTACCGCTTATGACAACAACTACATGATAACCGTTGCCTCCGATGAAACAACTACTGGTCTTGTACTTACGGTGGAGGACAACACCTTCGGATATACTACGATCAAAGTTACCCCTCCGGGCGGATATGTGGTCTATCTGCCATACTCCCAGCAGTATGCAAGCAGCGTCTGCACCATTATAAGAAGCTCTGAGGATGACTGTCCTGACCTGATGAAGATAGACTTCTATCTTGCGGAATTTACTGACGATACTCTGCCCTATGTTGTAAGCAGGCTGTATTCCATACTGGATAACAAGCTGGTAGAGGTGGAGGTCTACGATACAACAGGCGATTATACCGTAACTAAAGAAGAACCGGCAGATGTGCCGGCGGATGATCCTCTGACAGATGAAAAGCTCAGAAGTACGGATGTATTTGAGGAAACAGAGATTGAATATCTGGACAGACTGGATTATATTCCTGAAAGCAATCTTTACCAGACCGAGCCGCTTAAATTTATGCCGGAGCCGGTGGTTACACTTAATGATGACGGAAGCTTTACGGCAAAGATCGTAACATACACTCTGAATCCAAACGATATGACCATGCGCAGGACATATGAGGACTGCTCGGTCGGCAATCCGCGTTACTATGGATATGCAGCTCACGCAATAGCGGGAAATATCTATCAGTATTTCGCGGTCACAAGCCTTAATGTTACCGATTACACTGATTATGTAGAGGTTGAAGTTCCGGGGGAGGAGCAAAGCCAGTATTTCTTCAGGGTGGATGATCCCAGATTTTCCACTGTCGAAGAGCTTCGGGATTATGTGAGAAGGTTTTTCTCAGAGGATATTGTGAACGAAATGTTCCGTTCTGCGCCTCAGAAGTACAGGGATATTGACGGTGCGCTGTATACTATCTTAGGCGACGGCGGCATGAATGAATCTCTCGGCAAGCTTACTATAACGGACTGGACAATAGACGGAGATCACATAATATATTACACTAAGCAGGAAAAATATAATGAGAATCATGAAATGACCGGTTATGTTGACGGAGGCAATTTTGAGATCACTGTAAATGCGGATGGCTCATTCATTGTTGACGAATATCGTTACCCAACTCTTTAAAATAAGTAAAAACGCGGTGACTTTATCTCACCGCGTTTTTACAATATGGTAATGTAAATCATGATTTATATTACTATTCATAAAAAATTAACTAACGAAAATTTCCCGATTCGGCGCATTTCGCTATTGACATAAGGGAAAATATACTATATAATAATACTGTTCTCAATCTAAATAATAGACTGTGTCTATTATTTGAATTGCCGCCTTAACAGGCGGCTGCCAAAACCTATGGTTTTGG
>JAFLUJ010000303.1 GCA_022511485.1 Oscillospiraceae bacterium
CTGCTGTCAGGTAGAATGTCAACGTAATTACCTATTTTGACGATGTTTGAATTTCTGCTGTGCTTTTTGGCGTCATCGTATGTGTAGGTTATAGCACGGATATAGAATTCACCGTCGCTGTTCCAGTAGTAAAATTCATAGTATGTATCAAAGGTAGTATCGTATTTTTCAAATTTTTTGGTCTCGCTGTTCTTTTTGTAGATCTCATAATAAAGAGCGCCCTCTACCGGCTTCCATTTAAGGTCATTATTTTTGTCCTTTTTGAGCTGTGGGATCGCACGGGTGAATTTGGTCACTGTGTTTGTGTCCGACGAGATAGGCGTAGGAAGCTTTTCCAGATCAATAGCTGCCGAAGCAGGTACAGCGGGAAGCGTACCAAGAACCATCAGCACTGAAAGAACCCCCGAAATAATTTGTTTTCTCATTTGGTATTACCATCCTTTCTTTCTTAGCAGAATTTGCTCTGCTGTATAGAATACAATTCAAAGAGGGGAAATTTTTCATTTTCTACATCCATAAAATATTTTTTGTAACATTTCACAAAAAACATGAAGATGTATTGTTCAAGATTTCGAAGCCTTTTTCTTTTTGTAAAAATAGTATGCCATACTTGAACCTATCGCAAAAAATACCTCCACGATAACAGCTATCCAGAATTTCGGAGAGGTGGGATCGTCAACGTTTGCTCCCATAAGAGTGGTGGTGACAACTCCCGGAAATATGCCGAGAAAAGAGCCCAGCAGATATTTCCCCGGAGCAAAGCCTGCCGAACCGAGAAAAATGCTGACCACGTCGCAGGGGAGAATATTTATCACTCTTGTGAAATAGGCTATAAAAAGCTCGTTGTTTGATTTTATCTCCCGAAGCTTGTCCGCGTTTTTGCTTTTGTTTATGAGTCCCTCCACAAATTCCCGCTCCGCGTAGCGCCCTATCAGATAGGGGAGGGTTATCATTACCAGAACTCCTATGGAATTTACCAGCAGAGCTGCAAAATAATTGGGAAAGATACTTCCGCTGGCTGCTATAAGTATAAGCATGGGGAAGATCAAAGACAGAGACTTCATGGCGAACATCCCGATTATAAAAAGAGCCGCCAGCCATAGATTTTCCGGAGTGAAATCAAGTATCTGACCTATAGTCACTCCCCGGAAAAACCTCAGGTAGATAATAATACATATCCCTATCATAATAAGCGGGGAGATCTGGATAATTCTTTTAAGTACAGCCGTTCCGCTTTTCCTGCTCACGGCTCATCATCTCCTTGAAGATACAAAGTTATACTTAGTATTACATCAGCGGTGCAAACACCCTTAGGATCTGTCCAACAAGCTTTTTGAAGATGTTGTATCTGCGGCAGTCGTCCAAGGTCACCATAAAGCATTTTTTCATAGTTGACTGTACATCTTCTTCGACCTGCGCAACAACAGGATTTTTGTAAAAATAGCAGGCACATTCAAAATGGAGAAACAGACTGCGGTAATCAAGATTTATTGAGCCGACCACCGCCCGCTCGTCATCGCTGACAAAGACTTTTGCATGAACAAATCCCGGGGTGTATTCGTATATCTTCACACCTGCGGAAATAAGCTCTGCATAATATGATCTTGCCAGCAGATACGCATAGAGCTTGTCCGGGACATGAGGCATTATAATGACAACGTCCACTCCTCGCTTTGCCGCGAAGGTAAGCGCCTGTATCATTTCGTTGTCCAGAATAAGGTATGGGGTCATTATGTGGACATATTTTTTCGCCCTGTGAAGTATATCTATATAGACGTTCTGTCCCACGTTTTCATTGTCAAGGGGACTGTCTCCATAGGGCATGACGAAGCCGTCTGTATTTCCCTCCGGCTTAAATTCAGACGGGATATACTTCCCGTAATCATCAGGATTCTGTTCGGTGATGTTCCAGCTTTGCAGGAACATCATGGTAAAGCCAGCGGCGGCTTCCCCCTTTATCATAACAGCGGTATCCTTCCAGTGACCGAACTTCTCATATTTATTTATATATTCATCCGCAAGATTGACGCCTCCGGTAAAGGCGGTATGGCCGTCCACAACCAGTATCTTTCTGTGATCCCTGTTGTTCTGGACTGTGGACAGTACCGGCTTTATGGGAGAGAACATCTTGCATTTTATGCCTTTTTTCTCCAACTCCCTGGGATAGCTGTAGGGGACTAAGACCAGACTGCACATACCATCGTACATGAAGCGGACGTCCACGCCCTGAGCGGCTTTCCTTTCAAGGACTTCCAGTATGGTATCCCACATTATGCCCCGCTCTACGATGAAATACTCCATAAAAATAAATTTTTCCGCCTTTTCAAGCTCGCGCAGCATTGCGGCGAAGGCATCTTCTCCCAGTGGATAATACTCTGCGGAGGTATTTTTCCAGATGGGGTATCCGGCATATTTTTTCATGTATACCGCCAGATTTTTTTCTCCCTCGCTGATAGCTTCAAGCTCGTTAAGAGTGGTCTCGTCCTGCGGTATAAAGGGGGAGGTATCTTCTATCAGGGAAAGTATACGCCTGTTCATGACGTGCGTTCCGAACTCGGTCTTTACGAAAATGTACATGAGCGTCCCGAAAACAGGTATGAGCATGACAGGCAGTACCCACGCCAGCTTATAGTACGGATTTGTTTTATCGTTGATTATCCAGATAAGGACGATAAGAGACAGTATTGAGGACGCAGCGCTGAAAAATACAAAATTGTCCCGGAAAAACAGCAGCGATGAAACTATAAAGAAGATCTGAAGTGCAAGTCCTGCTGCGACCACCATAGTACGTCCGAAGATAATTCTCACAAGGCTCTTGATTTTATTTTTTGTTTTTTTGCTCATACAGACAGGTACATCTCCTTTTCCGGCATAAAATGCAGACAAGAATATTTTAACGCTGATGTCGTATTTTGTCAAGTGAAATTACTGCTTTTCATTATTATGTGACCAAATGATGAAAAAATTAGAAATCCGCTTGTTATTTTAAGGCGGTCGTGTTATAATATTTGTGATTAAGGCAATACCGCAAAAAGCACGGCTGGCGCCTTTGTGTGGTATTACCTAAAAAATATGCGGGGATTCCCGCTTACGAAAGGATCGCCGGAATTGCTTGATTATATTGGTACAAGATGCGTAGTTTGCAGCGAAAAGTTCACCGAGGAGGACGATGTGGTAATATGTCCCGATTGCGGCACTCCATACCACAAGGGCTGCTATAAAAAGGATACAGGCTGCGTGAATACTGCCCTCCATCAGCTTGGCGGGTCATGGAAGCCCTCCTATGACGTCGGCAGCACCGAGGCGGAAAACGAAAACAAGGTCTGCCGTTACTGCGGGTATACGAATCCCTCCGATGCTTTTTTCTGCCTCAGATGCGGTATGCCTGTTGCCGATCTTAATAATATAAATTTTGAACAGCGGTATGGCGGGATAAATATAAATGACGATCCCTCCGCCTATAACGGAAATGCAAATTCGGGTCTGCCCTTTAATCCGTTCCTGATAAATTTTTCCGACCCTCTCTGCGGATTTGATCCGGAGGAGGACGTGGAGGGCGTGAAAATGTCCGAGATGGGAGATTTCGTAGGCACTAACACACACTATTACCTTCCCATATTCAAGCGTTTCAAGGAAACGGGACGTCAGATCAGCTGGAATTTCAGCGCAATGATCTTCCCGGAGCTTTATTTCTCCTATCGCAAAATGGCTCTGCCTGCTCTGGGAGCGCTGCTGCTAAGATTTTTTTCAAGTCTCCCTACTTTTATAGCGCTGTCTCAGGTGGGAAAATTCGGAACTCTTACCGAGCTGGCTCAGATGTTCAACATAAACAGCGAAGCTTTCCGGAGCGTTATAATGATATGCTCGCTGGTATCATACATTCTTATGTTTACCGCCGGACTTTACGGAAATAAGCTTTACTACAATTTTGCCCGCAGAAAGATATTCCGTATCAAGAAATATTCTGATGAAGCTATGCTGAGATATTCACTGAATCAGAAGGGCGGGACTTCCTCCTTGCTGATGGTACTGTTCATCTGTCTCAGAGCTTTGCCGTATTTCATTTTATGGATGTTTTCTTTATGAATTTCATGGGCTGATCGTCTCACGGATAGCGGAGATTTGATGAACAATTTATGAAATATGACTAATTATTGCAATAAAGCGTTACTCCTTCATAATAAGTTTACTTAATATCAATACATTGTTCCCAGAAAAGCCGTGTTGGAATTTGTCAGAGTATTGACAAATCAGCCCGAACGTGGTATAATATTCTATGATATTATTATTTTGAAACGTAAAATTAGATTCCGGAGGGAGTATAAAAATGGTACACGTTTTAGAAAATAAGTGTATAGGCTGTAACAGCTGTATACGTGTCTGCCCTGTTCCAAATGCGAACCATCGTGAGGGAAAGACTGTAAGAGTCAACACAGATCAGTGTATCAAGTGCGGTGAATGTGTCAAGAATTGTGTTCATGGCGCGAGATATTACGATGATGACCTTGAGACAGTTCTGCAGCTTATGAAAAGTCAGAGGGTGTCTTTTGTCGTTGCCCCTGCTATCAAGACTGCTATGGACGGAAAATGGCGTCATGTTCTGAAATGGCTTAAGGACGCCGGTGCTCATGAGATCTATGACGGTGCGTTCGGTGCGGATATATGTACATATATGCATATCAAGTATCTGGAGAGCCATCCGGGAAAGAAGATCATTTCCCAGCCATGTGCCGCTATCGTAAACTATGCTGAAAAGCATAAGCCGGAATTGCTTGACAAGCTTTCTCCGGTACAGTCTCCGCTTCTGTGCTCGGGTATCTACATCCGCAGGTATCTGAAAAATAACGATGTGCTTGTTGGTCTTACTCCCTGTATCGCCAAGGAGGACGAGTTCAGAAATACCGGTATTTACAGCTACAATGTAACATTCAGAACTCTGTACGACTACATAAATAAAATAGGTATACCACTCCCCAGCGGACGAAGCGAATTTGAGTTTTCAGATGTCCGCGGATTTGACGGTGCTATCTATCCTGTCCCCGGAGGTCTTAAGGAGTGTCTTAAGGTGTATAAGCCTGACCTGTTTGTGACCAACTCTGAAGGCGTACATAAGATATATCCTGATTTTGACACATACCTTGAAACTGATTCTGCAAGACTTCCTACAGTTTTCGATGTTCTTTCCTGTGAATTTGGATGTAACACAGGCGTAGGCGCAAGGGATGATGTTACTCCGTTTACAGCTTCTGACGTTATGGTACACGCTCAGAGCTTTGCAAGCAAGCAGAGAAAATCAGTCAGATTCCATACGAAAATATTTAAAAATCTCGTAATGGAGGACTTCCTGAGAAGCTACACCGACAGGTGCAACTATATTCCGCCAACGGAGTATGAGCTTGATCATGTATTCAACAGCATGGGCAAGACTACCGAAGAGCTAAGACATCTCGACTGTCATGCCTGCGGATACGATTCCTGTTACCATATGGCACGTTCGATATACGAGGGCAACAACTCTGTGGAGAACTGCGTTGAATTGAGGGTACAGCAGGTATCTGAAATGCATGAAAAGATCGAAAAGGATCACGAAAGACTTCGCAGCGCTGTTACAGAGATCCAGTCTTCACTGGAGATCCTTACCGAAAAGGTCACACCTATTGCTGGTAAGGCTGCTGAAAGTGCTGCAAACAATGCCAGCATAAGCAATAACATGACTATGCTCAATTCTGATATGAACAGTATCCATGACAGCGCTACAGAGATCGTAAGCTCCGTATCCAAAATCAGCGTAAGCGTTGATGAGTACAGCAAGATCCTTGATAAGATCAAGAATATTTCCGAGCAGACCAATATCCTTGCACTTAATGCTTCTATTGAGGCAGCAAGAGCAGGTGAGCACGGAAAGGGCTTCTCTGTTGTAGCCGGCGAGGTAAGAAGTCTGGCTGTTCAGTCTGCAAATACTCTTAAAGAGGCAGAGGAACATACCAACGAGATTCTTTCAAATATCAAAGAGATCAGATCATCTTCTGACACTATTGTTAAGGAGGTCGACGAGACCAAGGCAGGAGTTGACAATACTAACGGCGCTGTAGAATCCATGAGCCAGAGCTCAATGGTTATCAGCGACAGTGTTGCAGGTGTATCTGCTATCATCGAAGAACTGAACTCCATCGTTGCTGATCTCGTTTCCATGGGCTAAGGGTGCGAACCGAGGGCGCGGACTTGATGCGAACCGAGGGTGCAGACTTGACGCGAACTGAGTGTGCGGATTCAAGCGGGCAAGAGCAAGTGTGGATCAAGGCGACAAGTCAGCGAATAATTAATAAAAGATATAAAAGCGACTTAAAAACAAGCCGCTTTTCTCTTATACTATATGGAGGTTATTTATGGATATTTGCGGTTATGCAAGAAAAAATGATAAAGAACAGGGAGAATTTGTTGAATTGAAGGAATGTTCTATTGTTTGTTCACTTAATGAGATAGATACCATTATTGATTTTTTAAATCATGTCAGGGAGACACACGATGCTGCCGGGTATTGTCATTCTCATTATCAGGACTGGGTCAAGTGCTCAGGTATTGATTTGTCTGAACCGGTTCTTTCTGATTTAATTGTGATTACAAATATTGATAAGGCATAAATAAAACAGCTTGGAAATCTTCCGCAATGGAAACCTCCAAGCCGCTTTTATAATATTATATATACGGGAACACTAATCAACAAGGTCAGGGGAGAAGCTTTCTTTCCATGGGAGACCCCACTTGTTAAGAGCCTCCATAAATGGATCGGGATCGAATTCCTCTACATTGTATACCCCGGCTTTTTTCCACTTGCCGGTGAGGACCATCATTGCACCGATCATGGCAGGAACTCCTGTTGTGTAGGATATTGCCTGAGAGCCGACCTCCTTGTAACATTCCTGATGGTCGCATACATTGTAAACGTAGTACCGGACAGGCTTGCCGTCCTTTTTGCCCTGCATGATGCAGCCGATATTGGTCTTGCCCTTTGTTCTTGGACCAAGGGAAGCAGGGTCAGGAAGAACCGCCTTCAAAAACTGGAGGGGAACTATTTTTTTACCCTCAAAATCAATAGGCTCGATAGATGTCATGCCCACATTTTCCAGACATTTAAGATGGGTGAGATAGCTCTGTCCGAAGGTCATGAAGAAACGAATCCGTTTGATACCGTTGATATTTAACGCAAGGGATTCCAGCTCCTCATGGTGGAGGAGATACATATCCTTTTCGCCGATCTCGGGGAAATTGTACACTCTTTTTATTTCCATAGGCTCAGTCTCTATCCATTTACCGTCCTCAATGTAGCTTCCCTTTGCGGAAACCTCCCGGATGTTGATCTCCGGATTAAAGTTTGTTGCAAAAGGATAGCCATGATCTCCGGCATT
Source organism: Oscillospiraceae bacterium (assembly GCA_022511485.1). Classification (GTDB taxonomy): domain Bacteria; phylum Bacillota; class Clostridia; order Oscillospirales; family Ruminococcaceae; genus RGIG8773. The sequence goes on from JAFLUJ010000303.1 coordinate 7,407, forward strand.
GCAGTCCAGAATGTCGATATAATTTATTTCGTCAAAATGATGCTTCTGAGCATAGGCGCAGAATACACCCGTTACGCCGGGGTCGAATCCGCTTCCAAGAACGGCAGTAATACCTGTCTTTTCAAATTTCTCACGATATGCCCACTGCCATTTGTATTCAAATTTCGCAGTGTCCAGAGGTTCGTAATTTGCAGTATCAAGATAGTCCACGCCACATTCAAGGCAAGCGTCCATAATAGTCAGATCCTGATAGGGCAGAGCTACGTTTATACAGATGTCCGGCTGGAAATCCTTCATAAGGGCAACAAGCTGACTTACATCATCAGCATCGACCTTAGCCGTCTTTATGATAGTTTTAGTAGTGCCCTCCAGCTTTTCTTTAAGTGCATCGCACTTGGATTTTGTACGTGAGGCTATCATGATCTCATTAAAGACCTCCGAATTCTGACAGCACTTGTGTATTACGACGGAAGCCACGCCTCCGCAACCTATGATCAATGCTTTTCCCAACTTTGAACAATCCTTTCACATAAAATTGAACCGATTGGTTCATAAACAGTATAGCATATTTTTCCTGCCTTTGCAATATCTCACTGAAAAAAATACACATTGATAAATCATTATTTAGCGCATTACCTCTGTACTCTTACTGGGGAAAACCTTTCTGAAGAAAGGTTATTCCCCA
>JAFLUJ010000304.1 GCA_022511485.1 Oscillospiraceae bacterium
TGGACTACTCCGATATTGTGATACACATTTTCAACAAGGAAATGAGAGAATTCTATAATCTTGAACGACTATGGAATGACGGCAAGCAGGAGGACATCTCCAAATATTTGGATTGATAGTCATTTTTAATTTTATAAATCTGAAAAGGAATGATAACAAATGGAAAGATACGATTATGCTTCTGTGGAAAAGAAGTGGCAGGATTACTGGGAGGAGCAGGGCACATTCAAGGCGGAGACCGGAAGCAGCAAGCCCAAGTTTTACGCTCTGGTGGAATTTCCCTACCCCTCCGGCTCAGGTATGCACGTAGGACACATCAAGGCTTACTCCGGACTTGAAGTCGTAAGCCGCAAAAAGCGTCTGGAAGGCTACAATGTTCTTTTCCCAATAGGCTTTGACGCTTACGGTCTGCCTACCGAGAACACTGCCATGAAAACAGGCGTACATCCCAGAATAGTTACGGACAACAATATCAAAAAGTTCACCGGTCAGCTCAAGCGTGTGGGATTCTCCTTCGACTGGTCAAGAGTTGTCGATACCACCGACGAAAACTACTATAAATGGACTCAGTGGATCTTCCTTAAAATGTTTGAAAAGGGACTTGTTTTCAGAGATACAACTCTTGTAAACTACTGCCCCAGCTGTAAGGTTGTTCTTTCAAATGAGGACTCCCAGGGCGGCAAGTGCGACATCTGCCACAGTGATATTGTCCAGAAAACCAAGGAGGTATGGTATCTCCGCATCACCGAGTACGCCGACAAGCTTTTGCAGGGTCTTGACGAGGTAGACTATCTCCCTAATATCCGTCTCCAGCAGGAAAACTGGATCGGCAAATCCACAGGAGCTTTCGTAAACTTCTCCATAAAGGAAAACGACGAGGTGCTGAGAATTTACACCACCCGTCCGGACACTCTTTACGGTGTTACATTTATGGTAATTGCTCCGGAGCATCCCATTATTGAGAAGTACAGGGATTCCATTGCAAATATAGACGCTCTTGACGCCTACAAAGCCGAGTGCGCAAAGAAGAGTGAATTTGAAAGAACTCAGCTTGTCAAGGACAAGACCGGCGTTAAGATCGACGGTCTGACTGCTATAAATCCGGTCACAGGAAAGGAAGTCCCCGTTTATATTTCCGACTATGTTATGATGGGCTACGGTACAGGAGCTATCATGGCTGTTCCTGCTCACGACACCCGTGACTACGAATTTGCCAAGAAATTCGGTATCGACATTGTAGAAGTCATCAAGGGCGGAGACATCTCCAGGGAAGCCTACACAGGCGAGGGAGAACTGATAAATTCCGAAAGTCTCAACGGTATCTCCAATAAAAAGGAAGCCATCGCAAAGATGCTTGAAGTCCTTGAAGAAAAGGGCTGCGGCGAAAAGGGCGTCCAGTACAAGATGAAGGACTGGGCTTTCAACCGTCAGAGATACTGGGGAGAACCTATACCAATCGTTCATTGTCCCAAGTGCGGAACTGTTGCCGTTCCTTATGAGGAGCTTCCCTTGAAGCTTCCCCCGGTGGAAAATTTCCAGCCCGGCTCGGACGGCGAAAGTCCGCTTGCAAAAATAGATTCCTTCGTAAACTGCAAGTGTCCCAAGTGCGGCGGCGATGCAAAGCGTGAGACCGACACCATGCCTCAGTGGGCAGGTTCTTCATGGTACTTCCTCCGTTACTGCGACCCCAATAACAGCGAAGCCTTCGCTTCACAGGAGGCTCTCAAATACTGGATGCCTGTTGACTGGTACAACGGAGGCATGGAGCACGTTACAAGGCACATGATATACTCCCGCTTCTGGCACAGATTCCTGTACGATCTGGGCGAAGTTCCCGTCAAAGAACCATATGCAAAGAGAACGGCACAGGGACTTGTCCTTGGTCCGGACGGCGAAAAGATGAGCAAGTCCAAGGGAAATGTTGTTGACCCTAACGATGTTGTGGACGCTTACGGTGCGGACGTCCTGAGAGTATACGTCCTCTTTATGGGAGACTACGAGCAGGCTGCTCCCTGGAGCGAAAACAGCGTAAAGGGCTGCAAGCGCTTCCTTGACCGTATCTGGGCTTTGCAGGAGAAGCTTGTGGACGGCGACGAATACCGTCCCGAAATGGTTTCCGCAATGCACAAGACCATCAAGAAAGTAACCGAGGATATTGAAGCAATGAAGTTCAACACAGCCATTGCAGCAATGATGTCCCTTATCAATACCATCTACGACAGCGGAAGCATAAACAAAGCGGAGTATAAGTCTCTGCTTATGATACTCAATCCATTTGCTCCTCACATGACCGAGGAGATCTACAAAAATGTTTTCGGAGAGATCCTCAGCGAGCAGAAGTGGGTGTCCTATGACGAAGCTCTCTGCGTCGACAGCATGATCGAGGTTGCCGTTCAGGTAAACGGAAAGATCAAGGCAAAAATAATGATCCCCGCCGAGGCAGAACAGCCGGAGGTGCTTGAAATCGCCAAAAAGGACGCCGGAGTTTCAGCAGCAATTGATGGCAAGAACGTGGTAAAGGAAATTTATGTAAAGGGACGTCTTGTAAATATAGTTGTAAAATAGGTAAAAGTGTAAAGTTTTTTCAAAATTTTATCTAACCTTAACGAAAAAAGCCTTAAAACTTTGTACAGTTTTTTTTCGATAACTATTGACAAGTCCAGTATATGTGCGGTATAATAAAATAGTTACATCATGGGCAATACCGCACAAAAATAACATATGTATTGCTCTTGTACAAAACCTCTGCCGCACGGCAAAGGGAGGGAATAAAATGGCTGAAATTCGTGTAGGAAAAAACGAATCTCTGGATACCGCTCTCAAGCGTTTTAAAAGAAGCTGCGCCAAGGACGGCGTTATCGCTGAGGTTCGCAAAAGAGAACACTATGAGAAGCCTTCGGTAAAGCGTAAAAAGAAATCCGAGGCTGCTCGTAAGCGTAAGTATTAATTTGTTAATTAGTAACGCTTAATTTAAAAAGCGGGTGGAGTGCTTAAGCCACGACGATAGCGGAGTTATTATGTTTCCGTATCGTTTTTACCCTGACCGTAAAAGTAACTTGCGGAATGGGTGAAGGCTCAGCCTTCCTGCCCGCTTTTTGTGTGTATCACATTTATTGTAAATATTTTTCCCAAAACACTTGCATTATTCAAAAGTTTGTGGTAAAATATCTATGAAACGAAATTTATTCAAAAGGATGGTTTAATTATGATCACAGCAGGCGATTTCAGAAACGGCGTTACCTTTGAAGAAGAGGGCAATGTTCTTCAGGTTGTTGAATTCCAGCACGTTAAGCCCGGTAAAGGCGCTGCTTTTGTAAGAACTAAGGTAAAGAACGTTATCACAGGCTCAGTGGTTGAAAAGAGCTACAACCCTTCAGCTAAGTTCCCTACAGCATTCGTTGAGAGGAAGGATATGCAGTACTCCTACACTGACGGTGATCTGTACTATTTTATGGATCCTGAGAGCTATGAGCAGGTTCCCATCAGCTCAGCAGAGCTTTCCGATAACTTCAAGTTCGTAAAGGAAGAGATGATCTGCAAGGTTTGCTCTTACAAGGGTAAGGTTTTCGCAGTTGAGCCTCCCAACTTTGTAGAGCTCGTAGTTACACAGACAGACCCCGGCTTCAAGGGCGATACAGCTACAAACGCAACAAAGCCCGCTACTCTTGAGACCGGTGCGGAGATCAAAGTTCCCCTCTTCATTGACCAGGGTGAAACTATCAGAATCGACACAAGAACCGGCGAATACATGGAGCGTGCATAAACGTCCGGACGATGATAGGGCAGGAGCTTCTGCCCTATAATAGTAAAAGGAGGATTTCTCATGAAGCTTGGTGAAAAGGTGTCTTATCTTAAGGGTCTTATGGAAGGGCTCAGCATTGACGAGTCCACCAAGGAAGGAAAGGTCATTGCTGTAATGGCGGACATTCTTCAGGATATGGCATTGTTCGCGGAAGATATGCAGGATCAGATAGACGAAGTCGTGGAAGTAGTAGACACCATCGACGAGGATCTTGGAGACCTTGAAAGAGACTTTTACGAGATCGACGATGATTTCTGCTGCGATGACGAGGACTGCGGCTGCTTTGATGACGACGAGGAAGAGGAGCTTTACGAAGTGACCTGTCCAAGCTGCGGAGATACCATATGTCTCAACGAGGGCATGATGGAGGAAGGCTCTATGACCTGTCCCGGCTGCGGCGAGCTTCTTGAGTTTGACCTTGACGACATCGAAACGGAGGGTGAATAATTCCCCCGGCGTGGAAGCCCCCGCGGTTTCCGAGAAAGGCGGCAGACATTATTGGTGTGTGCTGCATACAATTGAATATCAGCAACCTGTTTCAGGGCAAGGTGCAAGTCCTCACCGGCGGTGATAAGAGACGGCTCAGCCTTTCTTTAAGTCCGCGAACGGATATAACTGACCCGACGGCTGTATAAAAGGCGGTCGGAACGTGTGAATTTTCCCACTGTCAGCGAGTATCCGCCGATTCGGTGTAATTCCGAAACCGACGGTATAGTCCGGATGAAAGAAACAATGCGGCTTGATTTATTTACAAGCTTATTACGCCCGTGAAAATTTTTCGCGGGCGTTTTTCTGTGCAGATTGCTTATATTATATTAATTTTTTAAAAGGTGGTAATATTATGCAAAACACTGTAACAGTAAAAAACGAAAGACCAAGGTTCAACACCAAGACAATGGTAGTAATGGCTGTAATGGCTGCAATGGCATATGCAGCGGTAACTCTTTTCAGAATACCGGTGGTATTGTTCCTTAAATACGAGCCAAAGGACGTAATAATCACTATCGGCGGATTTATGTTCGGACCTCTTGCATCGGTGCTGATGTCATTGGTAGTATCTCTTGTTGAAATGGTGACTATAAGCGACACAGGACCTCTCGGTGCGCTGATGAACTTTATCGGAACTTGTTCCTTTGCCTGCCTTGCTGCACTGATATACAAAAGCTTCCACACCATTAAGGGAGCTGTCGCAGGACTTGCAGTAGGTACAGTTGTAATGGTCATCATCATGCTTGCCTGGAATTATCTCATTACGCCGATCTACATGGGATACCCCCGTGAAGCTGTAGCTGCAATGCTCTTACCGGCTTTCCTGCCCTTCAATCTGCTGAAAGGCGTACTTAACAGCGCTATTACAATGCTGATATACAAGCCTCTTTCCAACATTATGAGGAAAGCGCATATCCTTCCGGAAAGCAGTCAACAGACATCCGATGAAAACACAGGACACATCAAAAAATATGCTTTCGTATACATCATCGCTGCATTTGTTATCATCACCTGTGCTGCGGTAATTATCATCTGGAGACAGAGCTGATACATTGACGTCCGGGAAATAATAACGAATATCCGAACCTGCAACAGGTTCGGATATTTCATTTAAACTGAATTGCTTCTACTTCACCTTGGAAACAGCTTCACTCCACATTGCATCTATTTCACTTTGTATTACGTCATTCCATTCATTGCTTTTGCGGGCGTATTCTATTCCGGAATCAAGGTCAATATCCAAAGGCGGACTGATACTCTTCCGGTGGATCTGGGTACTTAACAGATAACTGTCTCCGTAGCCATAATCCAGAGCCATGGAAAGCTCATAGAAGCCTTCCTCATTTTCGGAGGCTTCAAAGTATGCAATATTCCCGTAAGCGGAACTGCTGCCATAGGAAACCTCGTATGGAACTTTAAGCCACAAAACACCCTCAGATGAATCACTCTGAAATATTTCATCTGTGTGTATCTTAAGGTCATTCAAAGCTCCGAAGCCTCCTTTTGCATGGTATCTGCGCTCAAATTCATACTTTTGGGAGGTATACTCCACAAGTTTGCTGTCGGAGGAATATTTATTAATGTCGAAATCGCTTCCCGTAAAGACTGAGGTCACATACTCTTCCAGATAATCTGCGCAAAGCTCCGCCGGGTCGGTGTATTTTTTAAAAGGGACAAAATCAGTTGTATCCGCAATTACAGTGAGATCGTCCTGCTTTGCTTCTGTGACATCCTGCACCTCTCCGAAGGTCACTTCGTAAGCTGTCAGCGCAGCAGGATCGACAGCATCTTCAAATTGATCCTTTCCTCCGGGATCACAGGCAGAAAGGCATAATACCAGAACGGCAATCACAGCCGTTTTTATTTTTATGGACATAAATTTTACACTCCTTTCACTATGAATACAATTCAGAAAGAAAGGATTTTTCATATCTTGTGTAAAAAATATGTAAAGAAAATATTACAGGACATTTTTCTTGATAAACTCGGTAAGCTCCCTTGCCATTTCGTCATGCTCAGGAAGTCTTGGATGTCCAGGAGTTGCCGCACCGTTTCTGCTGAAAAGATTGTGGTACGCCTTTATCCCCATGCCGTTAAGCTCGTCTGCGATCTCCCCGATAGCCTTGTCCCACTCAGCGTCATGCATAAGGACAGTTGTAGTAAGAACGTATTTCGCCGTCTTGTAATGGTCGTTCATATCCCTGACCATTTTTATATAGGCGGTCTTCCACTTATCCCTGTATGCGGGATCGTAAATATCAATATCGTCCTGCTGTGTCCTGCTGTTATGCTTGTCGTTCTGACCGATGGCAATGATAACAATATCCGGAATGTATCTGCTGAGATCCCACTTTGTAAGCTCTCCTCCCTCGGGAAAATAGCAGACCTTATCATACACATTTTCCAGTCCTATGGTATCGGGATAATGGAAATATCCAGTACCGTCGAAAAGGGAGATACCTCCCTGACAGATATTATGTATCTGAGCGTTTATGTTACGGGCTGTCTGCATGACAAAGCTGTTCCAGACGTTATCATACCTGCTGTCGTGTCCCTCCGGGTCTGTCTGGGCGACGTAGTCCACCGCTTCGATGACCTCCCCTGCGCATACGCTGTCTCCGTAGACCTCGATCTTCCTTTCCGGCAGCGGGTCGGGAGTGAGGAAGTCTCCGTCCGTTTCAAACTCTTTCAGGGAAAGTGTCTGATTTCCCGCGTTTCGCTTGTAGATTATAATGGTGTGTTCACCGTCAGGGAGACCCTCCGCGGCTGTTACGGTTATATCCTTTCCGTTGTTGTCCTGAGAAAGAGGTATCCCCTTTACCTCTCCGTCGACGACGATACCCAGCTGGAGACTTCCCCATAAAACAGTGCTGTTTATCACTGCTTTCAGGGACGTACCGCGTATTTTAAGTATGACCTGCGCTCCCGCGTGAAAAAGCCTGGTTTCCTCTGCTGTTCTGTCGTATCTTCCCATATAAAGAGCCTTGCTGTCGCTGTGAGAAATTTTCATAACTGACACTCCTTTTAGACGATTATTTATTTATATTTTACAGCAGATTTTACCATGTTGTCAAGATGTGTCGGACAAGTTCATTACATTTTCATGTTAGCTTTCAGTTTTTATTCTTGTTCGCCTAATTAACTACCCAATCTCTGTCAAGATCTTTCATAAGCGGATCAAGCTTAAAATATAACTTAAATGTGTCTGATCCATATGTATCAATAATTTCCCAATCATCTGAATAATTACATTTTACCCCAATACTTTCAGCATCTCCATATGAGATTTTTAATGTTTCAAATCCATTTACACCATCCGACCTAATGCCATATAGTTCAAAATAATAATCTTTTAGAACTTCCCAATCAAGGCTTAGTGCGGGATTGGTGCTATATTTACCCTTTCTGTCCACACACATAAAAGTACTGTAAAATTTAATTAAGGAGTGAATATTTACTATATCAACAAGTTCGATTTCTCTATTCATGTTGATTTTTTCATTTAACCAGCTAATGGTATCGTCGAAACCAGGGCTGTCAGGACAAGTAATTTTTTTGATCTGTCCTAATTTGTCAATACAAATGATTTCTGTGTAAAGAAATTCAGAGAAAGGTTTCTCCAAATTTGCATTATATCGTTCCGTCAATCGCATAGTAACAATATTGGGCATAGTCAGCCAAACTTCTTTTTCTTCGTCAGTCAGTTTTGCCAGTATTGCTGCTTCTTCGGATGTTATTTCATGGGTTGTGGTTTCAATGGTCGTTGTTTCTTCCGGTGTTGTTTGGGTCGTTTCCTCGG
>JAFLUJ010000305.1 GCA_022511485.1 Oscillospiraceae bacterium
GGGTTAAAATATATAATACCAATTGCAGTTTCAATCATAAATAAAAATCCTCTGATCGAGACCACATATTTTGAAGGAGATTTATTAATTGCATTGCTTGAGTTATCTGTTTCTGATTGGGAAAATAACAAAAGTGATCTACAATTATTTCAGTCCATTGTCAGAGATAATATTGATGCTGTCAGATCTTGTGAAAACATTAAATGTGATCTGCTGAACGATTATTTGCAAATCGTATCATAAATTATAATTAAGGAAGAAATATTATGGAAATAATAAAATACCCTGATGAAGAAAAATTTCAGACGGCAGTAAATGATGACGAGCCTTTGCTTGTGCTTGTTTCCTTTGACGGGGAAAAACTTATCGCCAGTCAGATAGACGAAGCTGTAGAGCATCATATTCTCCTGAAAAAATCAGGCTTTCCCGATACAGATATTAATAAGTATTTTCGTCTTGTGGTGGATAAAAACGGCGCAGACTGGACCTTTGTCTGTCCCGAAAGCTACAGCAGCGTCACAAGAAAAGATAAAAAAATTCAGGAGTTTTTCAAAGATGGTATGAGGATAATTCCGGAAGCTCTGAAAATGATCGGATATGATGTGACCATTGAAATTCCAAAAAGATACCGAAGACACTTTGACTTGATGGGAGATCAATAAAATTCGCCGCCTGAAAAAATAAACGCCCCCTTAATAGGGGGTGTAAATTTATTGTAATGTACTTTATAACCCGCCCCCTTGATAGGGGGCTTTGCAAATTTAATCAATTTAATATACTAAAGGCGGGGGTAGACTCTGCCCGCGGGGGCTTCCCCGCTTAGCTTATTTCATACAGCAGATCCTGATAGAGTGCGTCGTAATCGGTCTTTTTCTCCTTTATGAAGGCAATTGCAGCTCTGGGATGACGGTTGAACGCACCGGTAAGCATATAAGGAACGTCATAGCCCCATACAGAACCCTTTTCTCTTTCCTCGGTGATATACTTCTCAATAAATTTAAGTGTGGGAGTGAGCTTGTAGTTCGGGTTTTTCAGGAAGCTCAGCATCTGCTCCATAAAGCAGTTTCCTGCACCTCTGCCCATTCCGCTCATTGTAGCGTCAACAAAGCTTGCTCCACAGGCAATTCCTTCGATGGTGTTTGCAAATGCAAGCTGCTGATTATTGTGCATATGAAGTCCCACTTTTTTACCTGCCGCCTCCGCCGCAGTAATGTACTGATTCGCAAGCTCACGCATCTGCTCCGGATAAAGTGAACCATAGCTGTCCACGATATAAATAACATCCACAGGACTGTTGCAGACAAGCTCCAGTGATTTTCTGACATCCTCCTCACGGCTTGATGAAATAGCCATGATGTTTACAGAGGTCTCATAACCAAGGTCGTGACAGTACTCTATCATTTCAAGAGCGCCGGGCATCTGATAAGTATAAGTAGCAATACGGATCATATCAATAACGCTCTCGCTTCTGGGAATGATGTCCTTACGGAAATCACAGCGTCCAACGTCTGCCATAACAGTGAGCTTAAGATTGGTGTCGTTCTCACCTACTATAGCACGGATATCCTCCTCATCGCAGAACTTCCACTTGCCAAAGTCCTCTGTCTTGAAAAGCTCCTTGGACGCCTTGTAACCGAATTCCATGTACTCTATGCCGGACTTTACATTAGTCTTGTAAAGAGCCTTTATAAACTCGTCCGAGAACCGGAAGTCATTTACCAGACCTCCGTCTCTTATTGTTGCATCCAGCAGCTTAATATCCGGTCTGTATGATATAAGATCTCCCTTTTGACTTGCCATAATTAGTTACTTCCTTTCAATTTACCGATTTAGTGATTTTAAGATTTATAGCACTAAAGTACATTATACCACCGAACGCGAAACTTGTCAATACACAAAAAAGATAATTTTTTATGAACGGCGGGGAAGCCCCCGCTGGCAGATCGTTGCTGCTCTTTTCATAACACAAAAATACGACACGGAAATATACTTGTATCATTAATACGACTGATACAAAAGCGGGGAAGCCCCCGCGAGCAGATCGTTGCTGCTCTTTTCATAACACAAAAAAACGACACGGAAATATACTTGTATCAATAATACAACTAATCAAAAAGTTGGGAAGCCACTATTCTTCAAATATTCTTTTAATAAATTCATCTTTTTTATCAATGTAGTAAGGAATGTTATTTTCTTCACACCAGTTTATTATTTTATTGACTCTGTAGTGTTTTTCAAACTTATTAAAAGCATCAAATTTTTCTCCGCCATCGTCAAAATATTTCCAGAAAGTATCCCAGTATTCCTTTTTATCAAGTCCCTTGAATATGTCATTGAGATTATTATCATCAAGGCTTTTTATATATTCTTTCTGAACTTCTCCTCTTGTTACAGATGGAAATACTATCGGATTTCCCACAGTCTCTGCCTCGTCAGTTCCGATTTCACAAACTATATAGGAATCGGGATCAAAAATATAAGTTACAGGTTCATTAATAAATTTATATCCAAGAGGATATTTATTATTCTCATACAGAATGCCTTTTTCAGCAAACGTGAAACTATAAAGCTCCTCATTTATTTTCAGTATCATAGAAAGAATCACAACTCTTCAAAATCTGATTTACTTTATTTAATTATTCATCAATCATGTCTTTGATCTTCATTGGAGAACATCTCACAGAAACGTCCTGCAAACGCGGCTGGCTCATTATATTTATACAAATGGGAAATATCTCCGAACGCCGTCATTCTGAACACCGCTATACCCTCTCTGCGCTCTTCTGTCACCAGAGTTGTAACGGAAGTCGGAGCAGCCATAGTTCCATGCCACAACACCATAGGAGATACCCCCAGCAAATGTGAAAGCATAACGCAGGTCACTCCGAAATGGCAAAACAGAGCAATAGTGTCCTCATTGGGACTGGCAGCCCTGTAGATGTTTCCTTCCCTCTTGTATCCATGACGTTCCAGAAGATCATCAAGACCATTATGTACCTTTGCTATCCCAGACCTCATTTCAGCGTCCTTCATTATCGGAACATCAAACCATTTGTCCTTGTCATAGTATTCAGGTATCTTAGTCCAGTTTTCCGGAAGCATATCCCATGGTATACGCTTGCCGCCCTTGCCGTCGTCTATACGCACATCATATTCCCTTGCCCAGTCAAGGACCTCCGCCGTTCTTCCGGCTTTGTCCAGAGTGTACTCCGCTGTTTTCTGCGCCCTGCCCAAAGGAGACATATAATATTCTTTAATATCCATTGTAGCAATACGCTCTGCAAGCAGCTTTGCTTCTATGTGTCCCCTTTCGGTCAGTGAATCTATTGTGTAGTCGGGATCACCATGTCTTATCAGTAAAAGCTTCATATTGACCTCCTAATTTTAATATTACTTTGACATATCAGAATTAAACTACTCCATTGCATAGACCTTTTCCAATCTTGCCATCAGATCTTCGGGAGTGTCTTCATACACCATTTTAAGAGACGCTATTGCTTCATCCATTTTCTTCTGATATGCCAGAAGAAATGCTTTACAATAATAATGCTGATTATAATTATCTGCATACCAGTGAGGATAATTACCAGCAGCTATCCGCTTGTCCATCTCTGCGATCATGTCATCAATAGTCCGGACACGATTAAAAAAGTCAAGCATGAACGGGATATTATTCCGTATGACCTCTTCAATATACTTGTAAGCTGAGGCAACATCGTTTATATTCATACAATCATCCTCGGTAAAATATGAGTGCAGGAAATATTTTTTTCTGATTTCAGCTTTTTCCTTAAATGTGAATTTCTCAGAATAATAGTCGATATTACGGAAAACAGAATCCCCAAAATTTATGGCAACTGCTTTTTCTGTTCTGTGGTAGATAAATTTTCCGTAGTCTTTCCTTGAGGGAATAAAGTCAAAGTTATAGCCCCAAAAAATTGGATAAATGGTGCCTTTCTGTGCCAATAAATGAAATGCTTTCCGGCAGTGTCCCTCCCACGGAGTAAACCAGTAATATCCCTTGTCGCAGCATTTCACATCAAAATATTCGGACAATACGTTAGTTACCCCGACGTTAAAGTATTTGACAAGAAAATCATATGGTTTCAGCTTCTGGTTCAGATCTTCCATTTTTATCGCTCCTAAAAAAATAAATTACTCCATTGCATAGACCTTTTCCAATCTTGCCATCAGATCTTCGGGAATGTCATCATCATATATCATTTTAAAAGATGCTATCGCTTCATCCATTCTCTTCTGATATGCCAGAAGAAATGCTTTATCATAATAATAATGACGATCCCCTGCAGCTATCCGCTTATCCATCTCTGAAATTATATCATCAATAGTTTTAGTGCGCTCAAAAAAGTCAAGCATGAACGGGATATTATTCCGGGTGACCCCTTCAATATATTTGTAAGCTGAGGCAACATCGGTTATATTCATGTTATCGTACTCGGAAAAATATGCGTATAGGATATATTTTTTTCTGATTTCAGCATGTTCCTCCAATGGAAATTTCTCATAATAATAGTCGGTATAATGTAAAAAAGATTGATCCCCAAAATGTATGGTAACTGCTTTTTCTGTTCTGTGGTAGATCAGTTTTCCATTGCTTTGCCTTGAGGGAATGAAGTCAAAATTATAGCCCCAAAGAATTGGATAGATGTTGCCTTTCTGTGCAAATAAATGAAATGCTTTCCGGCAGTGTCCCTCCCACGGTGTAAACCAGTCATGTCCCTTGTCACAGCATTTCACATCAAAATATTCGGACAATACGTTAGTTACCCCGACGTTAAAATATTTGACAAGAAAATCATAGGGGTTCAGCTTCTGGGTCAGATCTTCCAATTTTTATCGCTCCTTAAAAAGATAAATTACGATTACATTATACTACAATAAATAAGATAAGTCAAATAATCTTTATCATAATACTGATTCCAATTCAAATAATTGACTTTGTCAATGTTTTCATTTAGGAATAGTATAAAATATTCCTGTCCTTGGAAAAATTTTTTATTGCTTTTGGAAAAAGTTTGTGTTATAATTAAAACGATATGTATTAATTCAGACCAAGGAGGAAGTCACTTTGCCAAAAAAAAGCAAGAAACCGGAGAAGAAAACCGCTTCATCAATGCCCAACGCCTATATTGCCGGAAGCGGAATAGTTGCCGAGGAACAGATCACAGATACCCTCGAAAAAAACTATATGCCCTACGCAATGAGCGTCATAGTATCCCGTGCTCTGCCTGAAATAGACGGCTTCAAGCCATCCCACCGGAAACTTCTTTACACCATGTACAAAATGGGACTGCTTACCGGTCCGAAAACCAAATCCGCCAATATCGTGGGACAGACCATGAAGCTGAATCCCCACGGAGACGCGGCAATTTACGAAACTATGGTGCGTCTTGCCAGAGGAAACGAAGCTCTGCTCCATCCCTATGTGGACAGCAAGGGCAATTTCGGAAAAGCCTATTCCCGGGACATGGCATTCGCCGCCTCCCGATACACCGAAGCGAAGCTTGACCCCATATGCAACGAGCTTTTCCGGGACATCGACAAGGACACCGTGGATTTCGTCCCCAACTACGATAACGAAACTGTAGAGCCTACCCTGCTGCCTGCTACTTTCCCCTCTGTGCTTGTAAATTCAAATGTGGGAATCGCCGTATCCATGGCAAGCGCAGTGTGTTCCTTCAACTTAGAGGAGATCTGCGAAACCACCATCGCCCTTATCAGAAATCCGGAGCATAATATCCTTTCCACATTGAAAGGACCGGATTTTTCCGGCGGAGGATTCATGCTTTACGACGAGGACGAGCTTGAAAAGATATACCGTACCGGACGAGGCTCTGTAAAAGTCCGTTCCCGTTATCAGTTTGACAAGGAATCCGGCTGTATCGAAATTACACAGATACCTCCCACAACAACAGTTGAAGCCATCATGGACAAGATCATTGAGCTTATCAAAGCGGGAAAAATACGTGAAATTTCTTATATCCGCGACGAAACAGACATCAACGGCCTTAAGCTTGCCATCGACATAAAGCGGGGCGTTGATCCGGACAAGCTGATGAAAAAGCTGTTTAAGATGACTCCCCTCCAGGACAATTATTCCTGTAATTTCAATATACTTATAAGCGGCTCTCCGAAGGTCATGGGAGTGTATGAAATTCTGGACGAATGGATAGCTTTCCGCAGAGAGTGCATAAAGCGCAGGACTTATTTTGAGCTTAACAAGAAAAAGGAACGCCTCCACCTTTTGAAGGGTCTGCAAAAAATACTTCTGGACATCGACAAGGCAATAAAGATCGTCCGTGAGACCGAGGAAGAAGCAGAGGTAGTTCCCAACCTTATGATTGGCTTCGGAATTGACGAAACTCAGGCTGAGTATGTTGCAGAAATAAAGCTTCGTCATCTTAATAAGGAGTATATCATAAAAAGAACTGCCGACATCGAAGGTCTTGAAAAGGACATTAAAGAAATGGAAGACATCCTGAACAGCGATAAAAAAATAAAAGGTATTATTGTTGACGAGCTTAAGGATGTCATCGCAAAATACAAGCAGCCCCGCAGAACCATGTTCTACTACACCGGCGACGAGGAGGAAGAGGACATAGAGGACGATACTCCCGATTATCCCGTAAACCTCTTTATGACAAACAGCGGATATTTCAAGAAGATAACTCCACAGTCCCTCAGAATGGCATCAGAACAGAAGCTTAAGGACGGCGATGTAATGACATTCTCTGAGGAAGCCACAAACAAGTCCGAGCTGCTTTTCTTTACCGACCAGTGTCAGGTATATAAAACAAAAGCAAGCGAATTTAAGGATACAAAAGCTTCCGAGCTTGGAGATTTCATTCCCGTAAAGCTTGGCTTTGACGAGTACGAAAACGTTATCTCCGCAGTTGTAACCACCGATTACAGCGGTTATCTTGTAATGATATTTGAAAACGGAAAGGCAGCAAAAGTCCCCCTTAACGCATACGAGACCAAGACTAACAGAAAGAAGCTGACAGGTGCATATTCTTCAAAATCAAAGCTTGTAAAGATGTTTGTCGTAAGCGAGAATACCAATATCCTTGTACGCTCCACAAACGGCAGAGCAATAGTGTTCAATACCGGAATGATACTTCCCAAAGCGGCAAGGGACACCATCGGCGTACAGGTAATGACGCTGAAAGCCAAGGCTCTTGTGGACAACGCATATATTGTCACCGAGGAAATGTCCGAGAACACAGAGAAATATATCGTCAAGAATATCCCCGCCACAGGAAGCCTCGCCAAAGACCTTATTGACCCGGATCAGCTTAAATTGGTATAAACCACGCTCAGACGCTTTATGGAGGATGATCTTAATGAAAAAATCATGCATATTTCTTTTTATTATGAGTATAATTTCCCTGCTGATTTTTGCGTACAGTGCAGTGTCATTATTTACTTGGATAGATATAAAACAGGATTATAATTATATCAGAGAAATATACTCTCCGGTCTCTACGGTGAAAAATACGTCTGATGATGATGTTTTTATGAACAAATATATAATTTTCTCATCTGTAATTTCAGGTATTACCCTTACCCTTGGGATCTCCGGACTTATCAACAGCATAAAAAAAGGACGTCTGTCCCTTGTGTGCATTGTCATTGGTGGACTGCTCTCAGCGTATATGATCCTCGGAGTATTTTACAGTCTTATAAAATACTCCGAATTATTAAAATATTATGCTCCCATATTGATTTTCTCCGCTTTATATACATCAGGAGCATTAATAGCTTTCATACACAGAAAAGCCGCATAATTTTCTCACAAAAATCCTTGACAAAATGACAGAATCGTGGTAATATTATTTTGTTAAATCTTGTTAAATCAATACGGGGAGCTGTTTAAGACGGCTGAGAGGGAGCAGATCATGCTCCGACCCTTATAACCTGATTCGGATAATGCCGGCGTAGGGAATTGTTATTGCAGTAAAAACAATCAGCCTGTGCGTCTTGGCTTGTAACGATGCAGGAGCAAGTAAGCTTCCGTGTCGTATTTTACCCTTTACCGAAAAAGTAATCAACGGAA
>JAFLUJ010000306.1 GCA_022511485.1 Oscillospiraceae bacterium
ATACTATTTCCCATTTTAACTATAGACAAAGTCTATAGTTAAAATACGCCGTATTGCATACGGCGTGGCGGCGCAGCCGCTGGGAAAGCCGTTCAATACTAATCCCGTCAAAATCTATGATTTTGACAACCGCTTGTACAGGCGGATTTCTCAATAGACTTTGTCTATTGAGAAATAAGGGATTAGATTATAATAACTCAGATTATATCATACTAACAAGTAAAAATCAAGAGAAATCCCCCGATAAATTACTTCTTATCGGGGGAGATTTTATTCTCAAGTTCATCGATCTTCGTTTGAGCTATTGCAATATATTCCCGCATAGCTTTTGTGAAATTCAATATACGTTCTTCTTCGCTTTTTCCGTCTTCGGTCAACATATTTTCTTTAACAAACCTGTTGTTTCTGTCACCTTGCAGACCTTTTTTATTTTTGGAGCGTCCTGTGACGTAGTCCATTGAAAAATCATAAGTATCAGCAAGCCGCATTAAAAAGTCCAGTGTTGGAATTGACGTGCCGTTTTCATATGCTGAATATGATGATTGAGATACTCCCATTTTATCGGCGAATGCTTTTTGAGTGAGATTTTCTTCTTTGCGTATTTCTTTTAATCTGTCAGATATTTGTACAAATTTTTCGTCCATTAGAATCAACCTCCATAAATATCATTTATAACCATAACCGACAATATCAAAAAAACAACACTCTCTATCAATCCGCACAGAGTTTTTATTGTTTCGATAAAGAAAATCGTCCTTGATATCCAAGGACGGTCTTGCCGCGGACTTTCCCGCTGGTGCGGATAATGTGACTTGAACACACACGGTATTGCTACCACTAGAACCTGAATCTAGCGCGTCTGCCGATTCCGCCATATCCGCATATTGTGCTGCTGACAGCAGTCGTTAACCCTGTTGACCACCCCGTTGACCTGATCACCCTGTTGACTTTAGTGTCATAACTGCCTTATTTGTGCTTGACTAATATATTATACATAATTTTATCGTGTTTGTCAATAGCGGAAACTTAATTAATAATTTTTTTACATTTTCTGAAATTGGTTTTGCAGGAAGAGCAATTGAATCCGTCAAAGGGATGAGCTCTTATGCCTTCCGCTGCGTACTCTTTTCAGCAGAGCAGCGGAAAGACACGGAAGCTTAATTATTTCTGCATCACTGCTTGCATGATGGTTTGTTGTTTTTGGAAACAGATCCCCGGAAAGTCCCTCAGTATATAAATAATGTGTAAAATAGCTGTTAAAAGCATTGAAAAAGTTTACAAAATAGTGTATAATATTTATGAATATTTTTATTTTTGAAAGGAGCAGCACAAATGGATTCATTTATCAATGCGGTAAAGTCCATAAACGGCGCAATAAACGGCTTTGTGTGGGGAATTCCCATGCTTGTGCTCATTATTGCTACAGGAATTTATATGACGGTCAGGACAGGCTTTTTCCAGATAACCAAGATCAAATATTGGTCAAATGAAACCTTTCTTGCAATATTCAAGAAGAAATCCGTCACAAAGACAAAGGAGAAAAAGGCAATTTCTCAGTTCCAGGCACTTTCTACTGCTCTTGCTGCCACAATAGGAACAGGTAATATTGCCGGTGTTGCAACAGCTATCGCAGTAGGCGGTCCGGGAGCGGTATTCTGGATGTGGCTGTCAGCCTTCTTCGGAATGATGACTAACTTTTCCGAAAACGTACTGGGTATCTATTTCAGAAAGAAAAACGATCACGGAGAGTGGTCTGGCGGTGCGATGTACTATATTCAGGAAGGTCTTAAAGACCGAAATGGAATAAAGCATATCGCCAAGCCTCTTGCAATTCTGTTCTCAATATTCTGTGTACTTGCTTCATTTGGCATAGGAAATATGACACAGGTGAACTCCATTGCCAGTGCTATGAAGTCCAATTTCAATGTGCCTAACATCGTTACAGGTATCGCTCTTGCTGTTATTGCAGGTCTTGTTATCCTTGGCGGTATCAAGCGTATTGCAAGCGTTACCGAAAAGGTAGTACCCTTTATGGCGGCGTTCTATATTCTGGGATGTCTGATCATCTTCTTCTCAAACTTCCATCAGATACCTTATGTATTTTCAAGCATTTTCACCAACGCATTCAACCCCGGCGCAGTTGCAGGCGGTATCGGAGGATACATAATCAAACGTGCTGTTACCATGGGCTTCAAAAGAGGTGTGTTCTCCAACGAGGCTGGTCTTGGTTCATCGGTTATGGTTCATTCCGCTTCGGACGTTAAAGAGCCTGTGGTTCAGGGAATGTGGGGTATCTTTGAGGTATTCTTTGACACCATCATCGTTTGTACTCTTACCTCTTTTGTTATTCTTTCAAGTCCTGCCGAATCAAAAACCTTCGACGAGGCTATGCAGAACATCTCCACAGAATCACAGTTCTTTGAGATACACAAATCCGCTGACGGAAGCGTCGTAAATCTTATAGACGCAAACATAAACGCAATGTATCAGATCGCTCCTGAAAACGCTGCGGAGGGCACATACACCGAATATACAGCAAAAACCGTATATGGTAAGGAGCTCACTGTAAAGCTCATGAATACGTCAAGCGCATCCGGCGAGGATGATTTCACCTATGCAAACGTTATGGAGATCCGCGGTATTCAGGGAAAAAATGCGGACGGCTCTCTTATGACGGACGAAAACGGAAATCCTGTTATTACATCGGTAGAGATCACAGAAGTAAACGGAGTTCCCCTTGTTACCTATGCTTTCAGCCTGCGTCTGGGAACTGTTTCCGGTCAGATACTTGCAATAGCGATCCTGCTGTTTGCGTTCTCAACAGTGCTTGGCTGGTCGTTCTACGGCACAAAGGCTCTGGAGTATCTCTTCGGAACGAAGGCTACTGTGGTGTATAAGATAATTTTTGTACTGTTCGTTATCGTAGGCTGCACAATGAATCTCAGCCTTGCATGGGATATTGCCGATACTCTTAACGGACTTATGGCGATCCCGAACCTTATAGGCGTACTGCTGCTGTCCGCTACAGTAATAAATGTTACGAAAAACTATATTTCCAGAAAAATTAAAAATGATGGTTCGGGAGTTGCTCCTATGCTTTCAGTTTATCCTGAGATACAGTCCGAGCAGGAAGCAAAGATGGCAGCAGAAGAATAAAGACATCACCGAACAAATATCGTTTAAGCAGTTTTTTGAAAGGATATGATTATAAATGAGTAAGATCAGAATAGGTATCGTGGGATACGGAAATCTCGGCAGGGGAACAGAGCTTGCTATCCGGCAGAATCCGGATACAGAGCTGACCTGCGTTTTCACACGCCGTGATCCCTCCTCTCTGAAAATTTTGACAGAGGGAGTTCCGGTCTATTCGCTGGACGACATTGCAAACCACAAAAACGACGCGGACGTGCTTATCCTCTGCGGGGGAAGCGCAACAGACCTTCCGGTTCAGGGACCTAAGCTTGCGGAAATGTTCTGCACCATCGACAGCTTTGACACTCATGCTAAGATACCGGAGTATTTCGCTTCCGTGGACGAAGCCGCAAAGAAGGGCGGAAACGTAAGCATTATTTCAGTTGGCTGGGATCCGGGAATGTTCTCGGTGGCAAGACTTTACGGAAGCTGTATTCTCCCGGATGGAAAGGATTACACCTTCTGGGGCAAGGGAGTTTCTCAGGGACACTCCGACGCTATCCGTCGTGTGGACGGCGTTGCAGATGCGAAGCAGTATACTATCCCTGTTGATGCGGCAGTGGAGGCTGTCCGCAGTGGTTCAGACCCGGAGCTTACCACACGTCAGAAGCATACAAGAGAGTGCTTCGTTGTGGCAAAGGAGGGAGCTGACAAGGCTAAGATCGAAGCAGAGATCAAGAATATGCCCAACTATTTTGCTGACTATGACACCACCGTGCATTTTATTTCCCAGGAGGAGCTTGACCGCGACCACAGTGGTATCCCTCACGGCGGATTTGTTATCCGGAGCGGCAATACAGGCGTAAACGGAGAAACAAAGCATATCGTAGAGTACAGCCTGAAGCTCGGTTCAAATCCGGAATTTACATCCAGTATCCTTGTTGCCTATGCAAGAGCGGCTTACAGACTTCACAAGGAGGGTCAGAGCGGCGCAAAGACCGTGTTCGATATTGCTCCTGCATATCTTTCCGCAAAGAGCGGTGACGAGTTAAGGGCAACTATGCTGTAAACAAATACTATATATTTAAAGGACTGCCGTCCCAAAAGACGACAGTCCTAATTTTTTTAATCTTTTGATCTGATACGTTTTCTGAGGATCATCCAAATTACCGCAGCTATGGAAATTGTAATTATAATTCCCACATAGACTATTTTATTGGACGATTCGCTGCTTTCGTAAATACCGGCTTCACTGGAAACGTCATCGTCATTGCCTGCATTTGCAGATGATTTGTCTGATGATGTCGGACTGAATTGTGGCGCTTCCGAAGGAATGGGACGCGATGTGCCCGGTTTTACATTCTGTCCTGGATCTTCCGGTTTTGGATCATCCGGCTTAGGATCTTCTGCGGGAGGCTTTCCCGGATTCGGATTATCCTCAGGAGGATTTGCCGGCTTCGGAGCTTCCTGCGTCAGATCATCCTCACTTTTGATCTCTTTTCCAAATATAGGACGTCCCAGCTTCGTACTCATTATCCATATGTCATTAAAATCCCAGCCGGCGTTCTTAAAGATGGACTGATCTTTAAATTCATCTTCGCTTAGGCTTTTTGCGCCGGTATCACTTCCGCCGTTGTCGCTTATTCCGAAGCTTGCTTTGCCTTCGAGATAAAAGCAATCTTCTACAGTTCCATGCTGGATGCCTACAACACCGCCGCCGGGATTTTCAGTACCATTGATCTTACCGACATTATAGGTGTTTTTTACAACGCCGTGAGTTGTTTCGGTATTACTATTATATCCAACAACTCCGCCAAGCCAGTCTTTGGCTTCAATATCACCTGTGTTATAGCAGTTCAATACTGTTCCGCCGTTATCTCCTGCAATACCACCTGCAGAGGCGTTGGTTGCTTTGATGTTGCCTGTGCTGAAACATTCATGTATATTGCCGGGATTATTTCCTGCAATGCCGCCAACACGGTCTCTGCCGGTGATATTACAGCCGTAGTTATAGCAATATGTTATTTCACCTGTGTTATATCCTGCAATACCTCCAACATCATCAGCCACGCCAGGGAGGTTAATATTTCCGCTCACAATTCCCAGGTTTTTGATAGTGCCTGCATTATATCCGAAGAATCCGTAACCGTTGTCGCTGCCGCTTGTGGAATTGATCTTCATACCGCGTATCTCTTTTTTGTTTCCGTCAAATGTACCTTCAAAGGGAGTACTGTTCAAAGCATCCTTTTCTATATAAATTCCTATTGGCTTCCAATTGATCCCGCTCAGGTCTATATTATTCGTAAGCTTGAAATATGTGTCCTTTCCGCTGCTGCCTGCTCTGACATAGTTACAGAACCTGATAAGCTCGTCACGGTTATTGATGGTATATGGGTTTTCATCTGTGCCTTCACCATTGAACATCGACCATGGACCTGCCAGCGGTACGATATTCTTTTCTTCAGGCTCTGTGAATACCGGACGGACTGCGTTGCCATTGGCATCCCTGCCGATCTTCCATGTATTGATGAAATCCCAGCCGGTGAATGTGGTGAATGTTTCCTCGGTTTCAAATGCCTCTGAGGATATTTCTCCTGCATCTCCGCTTGCAGCTGTGCCGGTAAGGTAATAACAGCCGCTGACTGTTCCGGAAACGCTTCCCGCAACGCCTTTTCCTCCGCTTATCATACCGATGTTATAACATTTTTCCAGAGTGCCGGAGCTGACATTTCCTGCCACACCGCCTACATTGCTTGTGCCGGTAACATCGCCTGTGTTATAGCAGTTTTCTGTTGTACCGCTGCTGTTTCCAACAACTCCGCCTACAGCAGAGCTGCCTTCGACCTTGCCGGTGTTGTAGCATTTTTGTGCTGTACCGCTGTTATCTCCGACAACGCCGCCCACATTGGAGCTTCCCTTAACGCCGCCTGTATTATAGCTGCTCCCTATTGAACTGCTGCTGCTTCCGGCAACGCCTCCCACATTATTGCCTGTGCCTGTAACATTGCCTCTGTTATAGCTGGACGTTACATCAGCGTTTGCATTATTATTTCCTACAACACCGCCGACTTCACTTGCACCGGAGACAACACCTGTGTTATTGCAGTTTTCCACCTTAGCAGTACCACTGCCTGCATTATTGTTTCCCACCACACCGCCGGCAGAGTTACCGCCGCTGACGGAAGCGGAGTTAGTACATCCTGTTATCGTGCCGCTTTCATTCGTTCCTGCGACGCCGCCCACATCAGAGCCTCCTGTAACGGAAGCAGAGTTAGTACAGCCTGTGATCGTACCGCTGTTATTATATCCTGCAATTCCTCCGACAGAGTTTTTCTCTCCTTCAACAGCTGAACTGTTATTGCAGTTTTCAATCGTGCCATTATTGTATCCAACAATACCGCCCGCATAGTTTTGGATGCCTGTAACATCCTTATTATTAGTGCAGCCTGTGACTGTCCCACCATTATATCCTGCAATTCCGCCCACATTTACGTTATTGCCTGTTACTGTGCCGGAATTTGTGCATTTTGTGACCGTGCCGCTGTTACTATATCCCACAATGCCTCCGACATTATCATTACCGCTGACAGTTGCACCATTATAACAGTTTTCGATCCAGCCGCCATCATTATATCCTACGACCCCGCCAACATTTTCTTTGCCGCCAACGTAGCCATATGGTACATTGATGTTTTTGATAGTGCCGTCTTTGATATATCCGAATAAGCCATAAGAATAAATACTTAGAGTGGAAGTGTTATCGACATTTAGACCTTTTATTGAATAAATTCCTCCTTCAGATTCCGGCTTTTTGCCGTCAATTGAACCTGAAAATGGCTTATCAGTGGATGGATTATCATTATAAGTTCCTATGGGCGTCCATTTTCCTTCAAGGTTGATATCTGCCGTTATCTTAAAAAATTTACCCTTGTAGTCGTTTCCTCCGTTGACCTCCTCGGCAAGTTTTTTAAGATCTTCAGCCGTTGAGATCACATATGGACTGCTCCCGTTGCCTTCGCCTTCAAATAAAGCTAAGGGGACAGCATCGCCGTCATCGCTGAGAGTGCTGATCTCCGGGTCAGTGTTATCGGTCTCTTCGCCGATAATATCATCACCAACGGAATTTTCATCATTGATGTTTTCATTGGACATATTACCCTCATTGTCTGTCTCTTCGGACGAACCTTCGCTGTTGTCGTTCTCGTCTGACGAATCTCCGTCGTTATTATTTTCATCGGAGAAGCTTTCATTGCTTTCGTCTTCTGCGCCGGTAACGTCCCCTATCACAGTACCGTCCGAAGGTTCTTCCTGAGCCAGCGCCGGAAATGGCACTGCCGAGAGCATGACTGCCGCAGCGATGATCGCAGCTATGTATTTTGCAGGTTTTTTCATTTTCAATCCCCCTGATCTATTTTAGGCATAAATATTTAATTTGCTGGTAACTTACATAATAACATAAATTTATGGTTTTGTCAATATTTTGAACCTTTTTATACGAAAAATGCGGCATTGATTTTTCCTGAAAACAGATATATAATTATATTATGATTTTTTCAGATCATATCAGTCCGGAAAGGAAAATGTAAAATGAAATATTTTATGATATATCTTATGATAATAAGCATAATTGCGGTCATTATGACGGTATCGGACAAGACAAAAGCCAGAAAGCACAAGCGCAGGATACCGGAAAAAACTCTTTTTCTGACCGCCGCTCTGGGAGGTTCAGCGGCAATGTATCTCACAATGCTGACTATCCGTCATAAGACAAAGCACAAGCGGTTTATGATCGGTCTGCCGCTTATTATTATCCTCCAGATCGTGATAGTGATAATTATCATTACATAAATATACTATTTGTATTTTTTATTAATGAATATTTCTTATCGTATATTATATTGCAAGCT
>JAFLUJ010000307.1 GCA_022511485.1 Oscillospiraceae bacterium
GCTATAAGGACAGCGGTGGGCTGCTGATAAATGTCCCTGAACATGAACAGCCTATGGAATTGTTTTTTATTAAGGAAATCTGATAATTTATATGATCTTTATTGCGAAATATGTTTGGGAGATATTTTAATGGGAAATTTGATTGTAGTGGATGGTCTTGACGGAAGCGGGAAAACAACCCAGTTTGAGATCATCAAAAGGGAGCTTATGAAAGATTATGCTGTAAAGGCAATAAGCTTTCCTGATTATGATAATCCTTCCTCGGCGCTTGTAAAGATGTATTTGAACGGGGAGCTTTCAACGGACGCAGGCGGTGTCAACGCTTATGCGGCGTCAAGCTTCTATGCTGTGGACAGATATGCAAGCTACAAAATGTTCTGGGAGGAAAATTATCAGAGGGGAGACCTTATCTTCGCAAGCAGGTATGTGTCCTCCAATGCGATACATCAGATGTCTAAGCTTCCTGAAACAGAGTGGGACGGCTATCTTGAATGGCTGGAGGATTATGAATACATCAAGCTTGGACTTCCCAAGCCGAATCTTGTCATCTTTCTGGATATGCCTGTGGAGATCTCCCAGCGGCTTATGACCGAGAGATACAATGGAGACGAGACCAGAAAGGATATTCACGAAATGAATTTTGAATATCTGAAAGTCTGTCGGAAATCCGCATTATATGCCGCTGAAAAGCTTGGATGGAGGATCGTGGAGTGCAGCTCCGGTGGTGAGCCGCTTCCGGTGGAGGACATCAGTACAAAATTATTACATTTAATAAAAGAGGTTTTATTTTAAAATCAAAGATTTTAAAATTGCGAGTTTTGTTTTCCTCGCTGCCGCTCGAAATTTTGCTAACGCAAAACCCCAAAACGTCGCGAAAGGAGAGATGCTCCCTGCGGGAGCATGATTATATATAATGCTTGAATTTAAGACTATAGAGCTTTCAGACAGACCTTGGGTGACAGAGCTTCTTAAAATGTCTGATTTCAGAGGATGTGAGTACACTTTCTCCAATAATCTGGCGTGGTACAGACTTTATGAATCAAAAATATGCAGATACAAGGATTTTTACATCTCACGTTCAATGAAGTACGGTATGAGATTTGCTTTTCCAGCAGGACGGGGAGATTACGAAGATCTGTTCAAAATGCTTAAGAAGGAAGCCGGGGAGCAGGGGTGTCCACTGGTTATAACTTCTGTTACGGACGAAAATCTTAAGCTGTTTGAGGAGCTTTTTGAAGGTCAGTATGAGGTATCCTGTGACGAGGCGGATTTTGACTACATCTACGAAGCAGAAAAGCTGAGGACGCTGTCCGGAAAAAAATATCACCAGAAAAGAAATCATCTTGCCAGATTCTATGAAAACGACTGGGAGTATTCCGATATGACCGAAAAGGACTTCGACGAGTGCATAGAGTTTGCGACAAACAGCTATAATCTTAATCAGGCATATGATGATGAGTCCAGCGTAAATGAGCAGTTTGCCATAAACACATTTATGAATTATTTCGGAGAGCTTGAATTAAAGGGCGGAGTTATCCGTGTTGATGGTAAAGTCGAGGGCTTTACCATAGGTGACGGCATCAATTCGGACACTTTTGATGTTCATATTGAAAAGGCGAATCCATCCATTCAGGGAGCGTACGCGGCGATAAACAACGAGTTTGCAAAGTCCGCCACAGAGGGCTACACCTATATAAACAGAGAAGAGGATCTGGGTCTGGAGGGACTGCGGAAAGCAAAGCACTCCTATCATCCGGCGTTTCTTCTTCGTAAAAATACTGTCAGGTTTAAATAAGTATTATGTTTTAGGGAGGATAATATATGATCTACGCATTTTTAGCACAGGGCTTTGAGGAAACAGAGGCTATTGCCCCTATCGACCTTCTCAGAAGGTGCGAAAAAGAAGTCATCACGGTAGGTATAGGAGACAACATTATCAAAAGCTCTCATAGAATACCTATGGTAACAGACACGGAAGACAAGCTCATCGAGCTTAACAAGGAGCTTGAAATGATTATTCTTCCCGGAGGTATGCCGGGAACGATCAATCTGGAAGCTTCCGAGGTAGTCCAGAAGACTATCGACTACTGCGTCGAAAATGATATTTTTATAGGTGCTATCTGTGCAGCTCCCTCTATTCTTGGACATAAGGGACTGCTCAAAGGCAAAAAGGCAGTTTGCTACAAGGGCTATGAGCAGGAGCTTGCAGGCGCAGAGGTTCTTGATGTTCCCGCTGTAAGGGACGGTAAGATCATTACTGCAAGAGGCGCAGGAGCGGCAATTGATTTCGGTCTGGAGCTTATTGAGGCTCTTATCTCAAAGGAACGCAGAGTAAAAATGGAAGAAGCTATTTTATGGTCCAAGGCGTAAAAACTGACATCCGGGAGCACAAAAACAAACTCAGGGAAAAATACAAGCGTATCCGCAGAGAGATGCAGTCCGACGTGAAAAAAGATCGTGACGATAAAATACTGTCAAGGCTGCTGTCACTGCCGGCGTATAAGTCCTGCGACACCGTTTTGACTTATGTTTCCACGGCAATTGAGGTGGACACTATCGGTCTGATACGGCAGGCGTTACGGGACGGAAAAAGGGTTGCCGTTCCAAAATGCATAGACGGAACGAGAGATATGGACTTTTATGTAATCAGCTCTCTTGACGATCTTGAACCGGGATATTTTTCCGTACTGGAGCCTGTTCCAAAGAGATGTAAGGTCCTGAGAAAGTTTGGCAGTGCATTTTGTGTAGTTCCTGCTCTTGCTTATGACAGATATGGTTATCGTCTGGGATACGGAAAGGGCTACTACGACAGATTTTTGTCTGCACATAAAGGTCTTGTCAGGGTCGGCATAGAATACTGCTGCTGTATGGAAACAGAACTTCTCCACGGAAAATTTGACGTGCCTGTGGACATTGTTGTTACAGAAAAATATGTAAAGAATTGCAGAAAGGAGCATGGCTGCAATGGAGCAGAATGAAAATAATGTTATGCTTGATGAAAAGCCGGATGAACCCTCCGTAAATACGGAGGAAGCCTCTGACATAGCTTCCGAATCAGAAGCAACAGAAACAGAAAGCAGTTCCGACAATATTGATACAGAGCAAGCCGAAGCTGTAAGTTCCGAAGAGGAAACCCAGGAGGAAAATCCTGCCGCAGAAGAAGCTCCGGCGGAGGATATTTCCGATGAGGAAGACGACGAGGAGTATGACGAAGAAGATGATGAATATGAGGACGAGGACGACGATTACGAGGATGATTACCGGAAGTCCGGTAAAAAACGCCGTAAAAAGCGGGGCGGCGGTCATATAATATTCGGACTTATCTTAAGTGTGTTTATTATTTCCGTATCGGTTTTTGCTGCGGTGTTTATATTGAGGAGCTCTAAGGAAGTTCTTGGAATAGACAAGTCTGACGTTGAGATAGTTGTTGATATTCCTATGAATTCAAGCACTGTTGATATTGCTGAGCAGCTTTATAGTGAGGGAATAATCGGGGATACCTTCCTTTTCAGAATGTTTTCAAGGTTAAAAGGTACAGATGGTACGTACATTGCGGGAACTCATAAGCTTTCTGCAAAAATGGGCTATAATGCAATTATTGAGGCTTTGCAGGAGGAGGCTGAAAACCATAGGGACACTGCCGATGTGGTTTTCCCTGAAGGTATCACTATCATCAAAGCCGCTCAGATATTGGAAGAAAAGAACGTATGTAACGCTGAGGAGTTCATAAAGGCGTTCAATACCTCCTCATTTGGTTTTGATTTTGAGGAAAATGTAAAGAACAGTGCTATGAAATTCTATAAAATGGAGGGCTATCTTTTTCCTGATACATACCAGTTCTATGTTGAAGAAGACCCAAGAGTTGTGGCTAAAAAGATATACAAGAATTTTGAAGCAAGGATAACTCCCGATCTTTACGGAAGAATGAGCGATCTTGACATGGATCTGGAAGAGGTTCTCACGCTGGCATCTGTGGTTCAGGCAGAGGCTGCCAATACAAGGGACATGAAAAATGTCGCCTCCGTGTTCTATAACCGCCTTAATTCTCCTGATGAGTATCCGCTGCTTCAGTCAGACCCCACTACAAAATACGTCAATGAGGTCATCAAACCCAACATTGAAGTAAAGTCTGAGAGAATGTTTGAGGCGTACGACACATATCAGGGAGCTGGCCTTCCTCCCGGACCAATATGTAATCCTGGTCTGGACGCTATAAATGCTGTTCTTTATCCCGCAGAGACTGACTATTTTTACTTCTGCTCAAATCTTGAGACAGGCGAGTTCTTCTATGCGGAAACTCTGGCAGAGCATGAACAAAATCTTATTGAAGCGGGACTGGTATGAGACAAAACCTTTTGAAAGGAGAGAAGCTCCACCGGGAGCATGATATAGTGATGAATCTTGACGATCTGGAAGTACTTGCTCCTGCGGGGGATATGGAGTGTCTCTGTGCTGCTCTGGACTACGGCGCGGACGCTGTATATCTCGGAGGAAAAAGCTTCGGAATGAGGGCAGGTCCTGAAAATTTTACTCCTGACGCTTTGAAATCGGCGGTTGAGGCTGCTCATTTAAAGGGGGTAAAGGTATATCTGACATGCAATACTCTTCCGCGGAATGATGAGATACCGCATTTTGAGCAGTTTATAAGGGAAGCCTCTGATTTCGGAGTGGACGCGGTCATCGTTGCTGATCTGGGACTTCTTTCGATGATAAAAAAATACGCCCCCGATATGGAGATCCATATGTCAACTCAGACGGGGATAGTAAACTATGCTTCCGCAAATGCGCTTTACGACATGGGAGTAAAACGTATTGTTGTAGCAAGGGAGCTTTCCATTGACGAGATCTCGGAGATACGGGCGAAAACTCCCGCCGGACTTGACATTGAAGCCTTTGTCCATGGGGCGATGTGTATGTCATTTTCTGGAAGATGTCTGCTGTCCCAATATCTTACAAACAGGGATGCAAACAGGGGAGAATGTGCTCAGCCATGCCGCTGGAGCTACCACCTTATGGAAGAGACCAGACCGGGAGAGTACTTTCCCATATTCGAGGACGAAAAGGGAAGCTACATTCTCAATGCCAAGGATCTGTGCATGATAGATCATCTGGACAAGCTTGCTAAAGCAGGCGTCACCAGTTTCAAAATTGAGGGTAGGGCAAAGTCCTCTTATTATGTTTCGGTCATTACGAATGCCTACAGAATGGCAGTTGATATACTGAAAAAGTCTCCTGACAGCTATGAGCTTCCGGAATGGATCAGGGACGAGGTTTTCAAGGTCAGTCACAGAAAATACTGCACGGGCTTCTTTTTTGGACAGCCAAAGGACTGCCAATACTATGAAAACAGCGGATATATCCGTGAATATGATGTTGTGGCTATGGTTGAAAGCTGTAAAGACGATATGCTTTACGCTGTTCAGAGAAACAAATTCAGCACGGGTGACGAGGTGGAAATACTTTCTCCGGGAAAGCCATCCGAAGCTTTGAAAGTAGAAAAGCTTTACAACGAAAGCGGTGAGGAGATCGAAACTGCTAATCATGCCATGATGAAGCTTTCCATGCCTTGCGAAAAGGTCTATCCTAAAAATTCTATCATCAGAATGAGAAAGTAACATAAACCTGTCCTTTTATAAATATTATTTTATGAAAGGGGAGGTTGTTATGCCGGAAAACGAAGTTGAAGTTCAGGAAAACATTTCAGAGACCGTTACTGAGGAAAGCGTCGGATTGTTGGAGGTCAGAAAAACAGGACTTAAAGATATTCTTACTGTACAAGCCATACTTTGTGTTCTTATCGCAATATTGTTCACTGCTCTCAATATTTTCAACAGTGACCTTGCTGCTGATATTTTTGAGGTCTATAATGAAAAAAGCTCTGTCTATGGAAATATCATGGATCTCGTTAATGCGTTTATAGATTTTCTTGGGTCAACTCCGAATGTTTGAGCTTAGATTTAAAAGACTTTCCGTTGCTTTTGATTTCAGCTTTTTTGCAACAGTGACGCTGCTTACGCTCCTTAGTGAAACTAATGCCGTCTTGGGACTTGCTGCCTGTCTGTGGCATGAGCTGGGACATCTTACCGTTATGGAGATAAAAGGCGTATCCGTTAAAAGAGTGCTGTTTTACGGTGCGGGGATAAAGATAATCCCTGACAAGAGCTTTGGCTTTACAGACTTCGGTACGGAGCTTGCTGTTCTTATTGCCGGAAGCTTCGCAAATTTCGCGGCTGCCGCAGGATTATGGCTCTGTGATGATCTCCGTATGAAGCTGTTTGCGGTCATAAATGCGGTGATCGGAGCGTTTAATCTGCTGCCGGTTCAAAGTCTTGACGGCGGAAAGATCATTGTTTCTGTAATAAGAAGATTTTGCGATTATGAACGTGCTTGTATGCTTGAATCATGGCTGAAACGCATCAACGGCATATTGATAATCACTGTACTGATCGTTTTTGCTCTTTTGGGAAAGGGCAATCTGACGTTATATATAACATTGTGTTACCTTCTTGTTGTATCGTTGTCGAAAGGATCTTAAAAAATATGTTAAAAGAACAGATAGAAAATCTGCTGACCCAGGTAAAATCCCCCTCCCGTTATATTGGCGGAGAGCTTAACAGTGTGGTGAAGGATAAAAGCAAGGTGGATGTCCGCTTCGCTTTTTGCTTTCCCGATTCTTATGATGTTGGAATGTCCCATCTTGGGATGAAAATACTCTATTCTCTGAAAAACAAGCGGGAAAACTTCTGGTGTGAGCGTGTTTTTGCTCCCTGGCAGGATTTTGAGGATCTGATGCGGAAAAATAATATCCCACTGTATGCGCTGGAAAGTCTTGATCCAATAAAAGAGTTTGATTTTATCGGATTTACGATACAGTATGAGCTTTGTTACACCAATATTCTGAATATGCTTGATCTTGCGGGACTTCCTATACGGTCGAAGGATCGAACTGATGATATGCCGGTCGTTGTTGCGGGAGGACCTTGTGTATGCAATCCTGAGCCTTTGGCAGATTTTATAGACCTGTTCATTCTTGGAGAGGGCGAGGAGGTCAACCTTGAACTTATGGATCTCTACGCTGATATGAAAAAGCGCGGCTGCTCAAAAATGGAGTTCCTTGAATCTGCTGCTGAGATAGAGGGCATTTATGTGCCCTCCTTTTATGATGTTTCCTATAACGATGACGGAACTGTCCGGTCGGTGATACCTAATAATTCCCATGCGGCTCAGACTATCCGGAAGCGTATAATCAAGGATCTGGATTCTGTTTTTTATCCGGAGGACTTTGTTGTCCCGTACTGTGAGATAGTTCATGACAGGGCAGTAGTGGAGGTTCTTCGAGGCTGCATACGGGGCTGCCGCTTCTGTCAGGCGGGATTTATTTACCGTCCGTTCAGGGAAAAAAGCTCAGATACCATTTGCCGTCAGACCCGTTCCCTCTGTGAAAGCACCGGATATGAGGAGGTATCTCTGTCCTCACTCAGTACAAGTGATCTGACAGATATTGAGGAAACTCTTACAAGACTTTCCGAATACACCACAGAGGAAAAGATCAATCTGTCACTGCCGTCGATGCGCATTGACCGATTCAGCAAGGAGCTTATGGAAGAGCTTAGCAGGGTTCGCAAAAGCGGTCTGACATTTGCTCCGGAGGCGGGAACACAGCGGCTTCGGGACGTTATAAATAAAAACATCACCGAGGAAGAGATCATGCGTGCCTGTAAAATTGCCTTTGAGGGAGGCTACACTGCTGTAAAGCTCTATTTCATGCTGGGACTTCCCACAGAAACAGATGAAGACATAATCGGAATTGCAGAGCTTGCAGAAAGGATCACCGATCTGTATTATAACAATCCCGGCAGACAAAGGGGAAAGCATCTGCAAATTTCCATAAGCTGTGCTACCTTTGTTCCCAAGCCATTTACGCCTTTTGAGTTTGAACCTCAGGCGACGGGAGAGGAGATCCGCCGCAAACAGAAGCTTCTGCTTGACAGTATACGTTCCCGAAAACGTATCAATGTAAGCTGGCACAACTACA
>JAFLUJ010000077.1 GCA_022511485.1 Oscillospiraceae bacterium
GCGGTTTTGCGCCAGCAAAATTTCAGACGGCAGTCTGAAAAGCACAAAACTCGCAGTTGTAAAATCAAAGATTTTACAACATTGCTCCTTAACAGAAATTTTCATACCCCGCTTTTGCAGGGTATGAAAAAATTTTGTAAACCTTATAATTCGTCGTTTCTGCTTGTTCTGAACGGTGCAAGAGGGATACCGTTCTTGCCGAAGATGGTAACATCTCCGTAATTCACCCAGTTATACCTAAGATACATAGGTTCGGATACCTCTGCGGAACGGACGAAGATCTTGTCCTCCTTGAACCATGCATCCGCTGGATAGAATTTCTTATCCTGACCGGCGATCTCAAATCCCACTGCCTTTTCGCCTTTAAGGTCGAATCCGTTCTTTGCATGGTCAAAGCTTAGCATCATGCCTCCGTCAACATACTCGAAAGACTTGTATACAGGACCGTAAGCCTCGTCCCCGGAAATTTTATCATATACGTGATAAAGCGCCTGGAGAGCAAGTCTTTCTCCTACCGGCTCTTTGTCAACGGGATGGATATTGTCAAACTCTCCCTTGTCAAGGATAACAGCGATACCGGTATTTTTTATGGTCTGGTGCACCCTCATCTGAGCTTCACGGATAACACACCAGTGCTTGATGTCCTCGTCTCCCTTGTTCATAAACATGGGGAGCTGAACGAACAGGAATGGCATAGAGTCGTCCTCCCAGTCGGAACGCCACTGCTCGATAAGAGCTTTGAAAAGCTTGTAGTAGGTGTAAGGTCTGTGGTCGTCGCTTTCTCCCTGATAGTAGATGAATCCTGCCATTGAATAGGGACAGTTTCTCATAAGCATTGTTTCATAAAGTCCGCTTGGACGGTATGGAGATCTTGGTCCGAGGGGTTCGGGCCACTGGGATTCTCCTGCATAAGCCTGAGCCTCGTCCCAGCTTCCGTTTGGATTTTTAGCGTAGTATTCGTTGATCTTCGGCTGCCACTCGTTGTACCAGATCTGATATTCCGCAAGCTTCTTATTGTAGCCCTCAAGGGTCATTTCCGACATTGCGTTGTCATAATCATCCACATACATTTTTGTATCAAGATCTCTTTCCATGGACTGTCTGGCCGTCCATGCAGAAGCGGAAGTTCCTCCCCAGTTGCAGCCGATTATTCCGACGGTAACGCCAAGCTCGGAAGCAAGCTTCCGGGCGAAATAGTATCCCACTGCGGAATAGCTTCCCGCTGTTTCCGGAGAAGCAACTGTCCAGCAAGTATTACGCTCTGCAAAATGGAAATAGTCGTCTATGTAAGAGATCTTCTGGGTATAGTAGAAGCGGACGTTCACATCATCTTTTATATTCGCAAGGACTTCTTTTCCGTTAAGAGCATTGCGGAGCTCCAACTCCATATTGGACTGTCCTCCGGCAAGCCATACCTCGCCTATCATAACATCGTGGAGAACGATCTCTGCTCCGCTGCCGTCCTTTACGGTCAGGTCGTAAGGACCTCCTGCTTCCATAGGGGGAAGAGAAAGAAGCCACTTTCCTCCCACAGACTTTGCGGAAGCGGTATTTCCGTTAATTTCGGCAGTAACCTCAAATCCTGTATAGGCACTGCCCCAGATATTGATCTTTTTGTTCCTTTGAAGAACCATATGATCTGTAAAAACGGCAGCAAGATCAAAACAAGCCATAGCAATAACCTCCGAGATTTATTCATAGTATTATTTTACCTCAAAATCCATATAAAATCAATAGTTATAAGAAAAAAATAGAGCCGGGACTGAAAAGACCCGACCCTATCTGATGTCCGACTGTTTGATCTCATTCCTCGTATTCTTTATAAACATAAGTATTTCCGGGATTTGCAAAAGCCGCTATTTCCCCATGAAGAAAATGATATAAAAATTCTGAGAATGTCATATCAAATTCACAGAAGCTTACGTCCATATAGGCAACGACCGTCCATTTATCTGAATCTATATTCCAGAAAAAATTGCAGTCATCGGT
The DNA here is from genome assembly GCA_022511485.1 of Oscillospiraceae bacterium. GTDB lineage: Bacteria > Bacillota > Clostridia > Oscillospirales > Ruminococcaceae > RGIG8773. The sequence continues at coordinate 1,990 of JAFLUJ010000077.1, forward strand.
GTTTCCGAAGTACAACAGACCCCTGCCATTATCAAAATAATCATAGGGAAAACCAATTCCGAACCTTATAATTTTATTCTTTATTTCATCTTCAAAAGCGTCAATAGAGGCACTTTCCAGTTCGTTATAGTCTGAAAGAGAGCCATCTTCCGTATTATTTTTGTCCTTGGATACGATCTCTCCATTTTCAACATAAATGACAGAATCACCTAATCCGAAAGCATCCCGCATTGACCTCTGGTCGTCCATGATCTCCCTATTGTCGTCGATCTCCTGAAAATACTCCTCTACCCCGTTTTTGCGAAAGAAATTTGCAACCTTAACAGAGTAACTGAAGCTGCCATAACCGAAAGAATTTATATAGTCATAATAATCCCCCGGCAAATTAACGCCCAAACGATTCTCCACGTCAGCTTTGATATTATTATCAACTGTACACCCAGGATCTGACGGAGCATTAAATTCTTTAGCAAGCTTCTCCACATATTTTTCGCTGTAAGAAGACGTACCGTTCATTTTTAATTTTCCCCTTTTTTAACATAATTGCTTATCCCCGTTATGTCTACAACCTGCAGTGATATATCAGGAGTAATGTTATAGACCTGCACACTAATGCCCTTTTCCTTCATACGTCCTATCCAATCATAAATATACTCACGATCAGCCTCAGGTAAATCTTCAAGACCGTAAAATTTTAAGTAAACTTTGTTTAATGACGATAATTTTTCAAGAATGTCAATCAATGATCTGTCATAATAAATGATAGATGCTGTAAACTCCTCAAGGCTTTCAGCGGATCCGAGAGGCATCCAGTTAACATCTTCCTTGGGTTGACTGCTTATATAATGTATATTTCTCAGCTTTGGTAAGTCTTCCACGAAGCTCCAATCGTGAATATTGCAGTCGTATGTACAAAAATCCTCCAAAGCTGTAAACTGCCGCAGCGGAGAGAAATCAAGACCGTCTTTTTCAAAAAAAGACAGATAGATATATTTCAGATCCGGCATAGCGGGAATGGTGTCCAATGCAGCCGTACCCGAGCAGCCTAATGCGTCTAAATCTAATTTCTCCAAAGCGCTGAAATCCTTCAAAAATTTCAGGCTGTCACCAGATTTTATATATAATTGCAGCGATTGCAGATTTTTCAGCCGCTTTACCTGCGAATTTACATAAAATATCTCTTCAACCGAGGGATAATCCTTACACATAGCCGTTGTAGTGTCTTTTATGTTATAATAATATAAGCCATCATAAACATCAAAGAAGACTGCATTGTTTGACATAAAAATAAGAATATAGGTCAGTACGGAAATAACTAACAATGCGATCAGAATCCCGTATCCTTTTTTGAAAGAATCAAGTATTTTCTGCTTCACTGATGATCCCTCCCCAAAAACGTCAGCATGACTTAAAACAGCTCAGGATAAATATATATTCCCGCACCGGAGGAAATATCTTCGCCGATATAACCGGTTTCCTTTTTTTCGTCATCCTCTTCTTTGGCAGGAGCAGCAGTATTTCCCTCAGCAGAAACATTCGCCATAGCAGGAACGACGTCCTCATCGGCGTCTGTCATGCTGTCTGCGTTTGCCTGGGAAGCATCCTCTTTGGTTTCGGCCGCGCTTCCTGAATTTGCCTGTGGGACTTCCGTTTCGGGCTTGGTGACGCTGTCCGAATCTGCCTGGGGAACGTCTGCTTCCGGGAGATAAACAACTTTTCCAAGGCAGCCTTCAAATGCGTCCGGAGCAACTGTTACCAACGGGTCGACCTCTGGCTCAGCAAGCTTTGAACATCCGTAAAATGCGTATGTACCAATAATCGTTACACTGGAAGGTATCGTCACCGAGGTAAGGGATGTACAGTTTGCAAAGGCAAAATTGCCGATATTTATCAGTCCGTCATGAAGCGTTACAGATGTAAGCCCGGAGCAATGCCAGAAAGCTCCGTCCAGTTCAGTGACTGAGGAAGGTATCTCCACAGTTCTGAGTGAGGAGCAATTATAAAACGCCATGCTGCCGATGCTTTTCACCGAATCCGGAATATCCATTTGGGTAATGGATGAGCAGTTAAAAAACGCGGAGCTTCCGATCCGGGAAACAGAATCGGGCAAAGCTGCTGTTACAAGGGAATCACAGCCTTCAAATGCGCTGTTTCCGATGATCTCGACACTATCGGGGATCGTTACCGATCTGATATTAAAGCAGCCGTAAAATGCGCCGTCTCCTACAGCAACCACCGGCTTACCACCTATCTGAGACGGTATTTCCACATTTTCCTTAGAGCCTGTGTAATCGGTCACAGTTATCTTTCCGTCAGTTTCGGAGTACTCAAACATATCCGAAGTATCTTCCGCCGAGACAATAAAGGACACAGCCGTTACCGCAAGTGCAGCAGCGATAAATGCAGCGGCAAGTCTTTTCAAATATTTCATAAAACGCTCCCCCTTTCGTCAGAAATACCTATAATTAATTAATATTATATCACCTTTTACATCAAATGTCAACAAAAAGATACAAATTTTTCATAGAGATAATGTAAATCATAATTTAGCGGCATTAAATTACAAATCAGTTACAATATTTACAGTTTGGATACAGTTTGACCTCCTTCATTGACTTGCGTGATACCGAATGATATAATTAAAACAGAAAACACAGGGGGAATACATATGAAAACTACCCGTAAATTCTGGACAGCCCTGCTGACAGCGGCACTGATACTTTCCGGCTGCTCAGAAAAAACCACAGACAATTCCGAAACGGAGGCTTCTATTTCAGAAACCTCACCTGCACAAAGCACCGAAGCAGAAACCACTGTATCCGCAGAAAATACTCCTACGGAGACCGAATGGTCTGAAATAACACTGGAATTTCCCTCCGGGAATGACGAAATTACCGAGTACAACAAGGATATTCTCTCCGTTGACAGATTTACGGCAGACCTTTCGCTGCCCTCCGGCTGGGACGTAAGGTCCGAATCTCCCTCCGGAACAAAATACCTGAATGCGGGAGTTTTCTCAGTCCGCTATATCTATAACGAAAATGATAACTGCATCGGTTCATTGGGATATAATGTTATCCCAGATCTGTCCGAGGAAGAATCGAAGATCCCCGCAGCAGTCTACAACCAGATCGCACTTGGCAACGGATACCAGTTCAATGTGCGAAACAGGTACGATATAGTTCAAAGCTCGGATACCTCAGAAACCGCACTGACAGATGTTTATTATTCCGATTCTTTCAATGACGGAAACGGAGAAAAGACAAACAAGGGTATAGTTATTCAGGATACCTCCGCCGGGGTTTATATTGCCGCAGAATTTGAAAGCGATGCTCTTACCGATGAGCAGCACACAAAAATTGCGGAAAGTCTGAAAATTACCATGTCAGAAGCAGCGTCTGAGGATACGGACTCTCCCCGATCTGCTGAGATAGTTCCGGTATCAGAAAGCGAGACGGAAGCTTCCCTGTCAGAAAATGACACTCCGGTCTTAGAGAGCGGCATAGATATAGATTTAGATAAAGCATTAGAATTGATAAATGCAAATTCAAAGATCGTTGGAAACGACACCTGCGGCTATATCAGAGTTTATGCAGGCAGCGAATATGAGGAAAAAGAAGACGGAGGCTACACTGTAACCTCCGATCTGACCAGGACTTCTGTCTTTCTGATAGATAATATCGGTACGGATATTAATATGACCGCCTATATGTTCTGTCTGACCGCCGCAATGAACGCCGAAACAGACGGCTTTGAAACCTACGATGTAAATGATTTTTCCGTTGACGGTATGGACGGTTACATTGCAGCAATGGCGGACAAGGATACCGATCTTGGATTTATGATGTATGCGGCAGTTGTGGATACCGACATCAAAGCTATCCGCTGCATAAACTGCACTGTCAGCGAATACACACCGGAAAACATAGTCTCAGCCTCATGGATATTCGATACATACAGCAGAAAATTAGCAGATAATTAAAACAGCGTCATGTGTTCGGATCTGCCAACGTTGGGATAGAACGATCCTGCGGGGGATTCTCCGCCATCTCCGTCATGTTATTCCAATAACGCTTAGGCATCATATTCATGCGGCATCGGGGATTTTCCCGTTCCTCAATGCCAATGGCATTGTAAAAGCCGCGCCACAGCTCCCTGTAACGTTCCTCCTCAGTGCTTGCGGCTGGCATCTCAAAATCAATGTTTTCAATGAACTCCAGTCGATAAGACCAATACACAGCCGCCATCCGGTGGGACTTATCGTAAATAAGGAAATTTTCATTCCTCATACGGTCTGCAAAATGTCCTGCTATCAATGGTATAACTTTATTTTTCGGCTCTATCACAGCCGCCAGGTATCCGTTAAAGTCGGAAAACCTCAGAAAGCCCTTTAGCTTATGCGCCTCATTTGTACAGTGCAGGACTGCCTGATTAATGGCATTTACTGTATCGTCTGCAAGCATATTATCGATGGCTTTTCCCGTCTGAAATCCCTTTTGAAGATATGTCAGAATAAGAAGATCCTTATTTTCGCCAAAGGTAAGAAAGGCAGTCCTTACCAAGTCTGCCGCCTGTGGCGAGATTTTTTTCGGGATTGCAGCTGCCACCCGTCTTGCTTTTTCCGGATCGGTATCAATGTGCAGTATTTCCGAAAAGGAGATCTGCTCTCCCTCCCCTGCTGTTACCCCGGCAGGAAGCTCCTTCCGGCAGAAGCTTTCAAAAACACAGCAAAGAAGTCCCTCAAAGCTTCCGTCATAGCAGTATATCACATCTCGCCCGTTAAACATTTTATAGTATCCTCCAAGGTCGGAACGGGACTTTCCTCTTTGAAAAAGGAAAGCTGCTCACCGAAGCTGCCCCGCTGTTCAAGCTCCTTCACCGTACTTGCGGACATAAGCTGCCGCATTATCCCCGCTTCTGTGATTATGAGACCCTCTGCACGCTTTCCATTGCAGAGTATGAAATAGTTTGCACGTTTCAATACCACTCCGAGCTTACGCAGGTCATCATAGTCAAGCTTTGTCCCACGTCTTGCGGCAACGATCTTCCCTGCGGACTTCACTCCTATGCCGGGGACGCGGAGCAGCGTTTCATATGGAGCTTTGTTTATCTCCACCGGAAAGCACTCCGGATGATGAAGCGCCCAGTTGCATTTGGGGTCAAGCAGCGGGTTGAAGTCCTGATGCTGCTCGTCTAGAATTTCCTCAGCCCGGAAGCCGTAAAACCGGAGAAGCCAGTCCGCCTGATAAAGTCTGTGTTCCCGAAGCAGCGGAGGCTTCGTTCCTGCCGGTGGAAGCAGCTTCTGGTCGCCAACCGGGATATACGCCGAATAAAAGACTCTTTTCAGTCTGTACTTGCCGTACATTGCTTCGGACAGCCGCAGTATCTGGAAATCGCTGTCGGGAGTAGCTCCTATTATCATCTGGGTGCTTTGTCCCGCAGGAGCAAACTTTGGAGCTGACTTATATCTGACGATCTCATAGCTGTTCTGCTGTATCTTCTGCGTGATATGTCCCATGGGAAGCAAAATTGAGTTTTTGGATTTATCCGGTGCAAGAGCGTTCAGGCTTTTCTGGGATGGCAGCTCAATGTTGACGCTTATCCTGTCCGCAAGAACTCCCAGACGGTTTATCAGCTCCGGATCTGCTCCCGGGATCGCCTTTGCATGGATATATCCCTTGAAGTTATACCTCTGACGGAGCAGCGTAAGAGCCTCTATCATCTGTTCGCAGGTATAGTCCGGACTTTGGATTATCCCCGAGCTTAAAAAAAGTCCCTCTATATAATTCCGGCGGTAAAAATTTATTGTAAGGAGAGCTATTTCCTCCGGAGTAAATCTCGCCCTTGGGACATCGTTGCTCCGGCGGTTCACACAGTATTTGCAGTCGTAGAGGCAGAAATTGGTCATGAGAATTTTCAGCAGGGATATGCACCGTCCGTCAGAAGCGAAGCTGTGACATATACCGCAGGCGACTGTATTTCCAATACCGTCGCTAAAATCTCC
>JAFLUJ010000078.1 GCA_022511485.1 Oscillospiraceae bacterium
TAATAAACAGGAGCAAGCTTCGACAGCTGTCTTACAAGCTCGAAAAACTTATCGGCATTTGGTGCCTTGTGACTTATCATATCACCGGTCATCGCGATGATGTCCGGCTTTTCCTTTGCAATAAGTTTTAACAGCGGAGCATTGTTTTTCCCGAATACCTTATTGTGCAGATCAGACAGATGGACTATCCTTATACCGCTGAATTTTTTGGGAAGCATAGGAGAGCTTATACTGTACCCGGACACCTCCGGGCAGGACATTCCCCTGTAAAATGCAGGGATCGCTGCGCCCAGAAAAAACGATGTTGTCAACATTGAGGTACGTCTGTTCATGACGGATTTTCCTTTCCTGACGATATGATTTTTTTCCAACCATTTTTCATTGCTGTACACATATATATTGAACGTTCGGTATTTGCATGATGGAAATCTGGAGAAAATTTTTTGAAAACCTATTGACTTTGACACAGTGTCATGCTTTATACTATTTTTAGAGATTGTGCAATCGAGATCAAGATAAATTTTTTGTTATGCCGTATAATTAAGCTGTAAGCATAAGGTCAGTCACATACAATTATTATACACCATTTTCATAAAAATATATGGAGATCAGTTGCTGAGTTTATGGGAGGGATAAAATAGAGTACGGAAGCAAAAATGCTTCCGTACCGCTGATAGTTTTTTAGTTATATGCTGCAATTTCAGCGTCAATCATATTGGCAAATTCATCTCTTGCCTGTGACCATCTCTCGTATGTACCGTTTGAAATGCACTCGTAAAGAGTTCTTATATAACCATCATCGCCTGTCATTGCCTCGGAGATTCCGGAACCATAATCAAATGCATATGGGAATTTCTCATCGTTGTCCAGTTCCAGGATAGTATCATATATCTCACTTGTCCATGTGGGGTGATTCTTGAGGTATTTCTCCTTTGTGACATCTGCATACTGAGGATCATAGAATGCCAGTCTGCAGGAATCAAACCATGCCTTTACACAGTCTGCATTATCACTGCCCTTTACCCACATATATGCATAAAGCTTCTTTGAAACGTAATAATCATTCATTTCAGGATTTCTCGGCAAAGGTATAACTCCGATTTCTTCTTCCGGATATGCATCAGCAACATGGTCAATAGCCCATGGACCCATTCCGTAGAACAGTGTCTCTCCACCGTTATCAAATACATCGCCTAAATACCATCCGACCTTGACAAGATTGTTTGCAAAGAGTTCCTCCAGAACGCCCTGTGCACGTTCGATATTAGCGCTGTAGATGTTGTTGGTAAACTTGCTTCCGTCATAATCTACGATAGGATCTCCTGCAGTATAGACAAAGGCATTTGCCCAGTATCCGCATATGCCGTATCTGTCATTGCCTGCGCTCTGGTATTCCTTCTGCAGTCTGACAAAATTGTCCCAATCCCACTCTCCTGCACGGTAAAGCTCATACGGATCGTCAAGTCCCTCATCTTCAACTCTTGTCTTACTGTACATAAGAACCTGATAATCCTCAAATTTATAACCGAAAGGAGCGATATAGTGTTCGCCGTTCCACATGAACTTGTCAGCCTGCTCTTTCTTTTCAGCCCACATGGGAGCTGTCCAGTCAATAAGTGAGTCTATGGGCTGGAACTGGTTCTTGCTGATGTCATATGGGAATGTACGGTCAGAGTGAATAAAAATATCGGGAGATGTACCGCCGATAATAGCTGTTGCAAGATCATCAAACTGTGTTGCGCTGGTAGTTGCGATATACTCTACCTTAGCGCCGTATACATCCTCAAAGATCGTAAGCATAACAGAACGCTCAGGCTCGTCATTTGTAGGATTGATGTCATAGAAGCCCATATATTTAAGTGTCTTGCCCTGTGTGTCAATTGCTGTGTCAAGATCGTTATCCGCTACATCCACCTCATAGTCATCACCTGTCCATTCGGTCTTTGCGGTAGTAGTGGTAGTCTCTTCAGTGGAAGCTCCACCGCCGCCTCCTCCGCCTCCGCCGTTTCCGCTGTCGCTGCTGCCATCATCGGAGCAGGCAGCAAAGGAAGCGATCATTGCTGCTGACATAATGCCAGCCAAAATTCTCTTGGTTTTTCTTCTCATAATTTACCTCCTTGGTATAATTCTGGAAACGGCTCCGGGGGAGAAAACCGCCCTGTCCGTTATTTCCGATATTTACGCACATATAAATACGTTTAAGTTATTATAACATATTTTATTAATAAAGTCAACAAACCAAATAAAACATTAGATGGTATGCACAAAATGCATACATTTTTTTATGCATAAATTAGTAGTTGATGTCAATTGATGGAAAATGAATTTATCCCTATGTACAGTACAAGCAATAATACTGATATATCCAAATAATTTTACAATACTTAATGATTTTGACAATATTATGTGATATAATACCTTTGTATGCAATTTGAAAGGAGATACGTTCCCTGCCGGAGCGTGACCATAATATGCTTGACGCACTGATAAAAAAAATACTGTCTGTTTTCCCGAGGTTTATACGGGACTTTTATTATAAACACGAAAGCGTTATGCTTTACCTTATAGTGGGAGCGATGACCACCGTTGTTTCGCTCATTACACAGTATGTCCCCGCCTCCTTCGGACTTCCCACAGCGGTAAATACCACCATAAGCTGGATATGCGCCGTTACCTTTGCTTTCTTCACAAATAAGGTGTGGGTCTTTAAGGACGAAGCAAGGGAAAAGTCTGACTGGATAAAGCAGGCTCTCTCTTTTTATGCGGCAAGACTGGTGACATATTTTGCAGAGCTTGGATTCATGATCCTCACTGTAGATGTACTCAGTCAGAACGAATATATAATGAAGCTTATTGCTCAGATATTTGTACTTATCGTCAATTACCTTTTCAGCAAGCTTGTAATTTTCAGAAAAAAGCCTAAGGAGGAAAAAATTGAAAATTAAAAATTTTCAATTTTCGAGTTTTGCTTTCCTCACTGCCGTTCGGAATTTTGCTGACGCAAAACCACAAAACATCGTAAGAAGGGAGGACGCATTTTCCCTGTCGGGAAAATGGTCATATAATAATGTTTAAGCTTGCAAAAAAATATCTTGGAGCATTCAAAAAAGAGCTTATAATAGGTCCTGCTGCTAAGCTTACGGAAGCTGTTTTAGAGCTTATCGTCCCGCTGCTTATGGCGGACGTCATCGACGTGGGAATAAACGGCGGCGCAGGAAAGTCCTATATCTACAGAATGGGCGGAATAATGATACTTATGGGGGTGTTCGGGCTCTGCTGTGCTTTAGTGTGCCAGTACCTTGCTTCAAAGGCGTCCCAGGGCGTGGGGACGGTCATCCGCAACGATCTTTTCAGGCGTATCTGCGACCTGTCACATTCCCAGATAGACACATTCGGAACAGCTTCCCTGATAAACCGTATCACAACGGACGTAAACCAGATCCAGACCGCTGCTGCAATGCTGATACGTCTTGTGGTGCGCGCTCCCTTTCTTGTTATCGGAGCGGCGGTAATGGCAATGACCATAGACCTGAAGCTGTCCCTTATTTTTCTGGCGGTAGCTCCGCTGGTATCAGTTGTCCTTTACCTGATAATGTCCCGTTCCGTGCCATTTTACCGTGTCATCCAAAAAAAGCTTGACAAGCTGGGACTTATCACCGGCGAAAGTCTTTCCGGCGTAAGAGTTATCCGGGCATTTTCCCGGGGTGAGATGGAGGAAAAACGCTTCGCCGAGGCAAACGACGATTACTCCCGAACCTCCATGCGTGTAGGACGTCTTTCCGCACTGCTGAACCCCCTCACCTATGCGATAATGAATCTTGCTATTGCTGCTATCGTCTGGTTCGGAGGCTTCCGCGTCAATGTGGGAGACCTTACCCAGGGGCAGGTAATAGCCTTTGTAAACTACATGACCCAGATCTCCCTTGCCCTTGTGGTTGTGGCAAATCTGGTGGTCATCTTCACAAGAGCGGCGGCTTGTTCAACGAGAATAAACGAAGTCCTTGACATGGTGCCTGATATTGTTGACGGAAGCGGTGTCCCGGAAGTCTCTGCAAACGCTCCCGCCATTGAGTTCCGTGACGTTTCCTTCTCCTACCATGACGACGGAGACAACGCCCTGGAGAAAATAAGCTTCTCCCTTAAAAAGGGAGAGACCCTTGGTATTATCGGAGGAACAGGCTCGGGAAAATCCACACTTATAAATCTTATCCCCAGATTCTATGACGCTGAACAAGGAGAAGTTCTTGTAAACGGTGTGGACGTAAAGAATCACCCTCTTGAAGCTCTCCGCATGAAAATAGGAGTTGTCCCCCAGAAGGCTCTGCTTTTTTCCGGAACGGTGGCAGATAACCTCCGTTGGGGCAAGGAAAACGCCTCGGAGGAAGAAATAAAACGGGCGGCAGAGATCGCACAGGCGGCGGAGTTCATTGAAAAGCTCCCGGAGAAGTACGACACCTACATCGCACAGGGAGGAAGAAATCTTTCCGGAGGTCAGAAGCAGCGTCTTACCATTGCAAGGGCTCTTGTGGGAGATCCGGATATACTTATACTTGACGACAGCGCGTCCGCACTTGACCTTGCCACAGACGCGGCTCTGAGGAAAGCCATCGCTGAAAATACCACTGATATGACGGTCATCATTGTCTCCCAGAGGGCAAACTCCATCAGGCAGGCAGACAAGATAATCGTCATGGAGGACGGCGAGGCGGTCGGGATAGGCACTCACGATCAGCTTATGGAAAGCTGCGGAGTGTACCGTGAAATTGTAATGTCTCAGGAAAGCGAAGGTCATGATTGAAAAAATCAAAGATTTTTTCAATCTTCGAGTTTTGTTTTCTTCGCTGTCGCTCAGAATTTTGCTGACGCAAAACCACAAAACGTCGTGAAAGGAGAGATGCTCCCTGCGGGAGCATAATTATAAATGAAAAAAAATATTACCCTCCGGCTTTTCGGATATACCAAGCCCTTTGCTTTTCTGCTTTTTCCCGCTTTTATCTCAGCGGTGATAAGCGTGGCGCTGTCCCTGTACACTCCCATTCTTGTGGGACGTGGCATCGACTATATCATCGGGGCAAACAATGTGGATTTCGACGGCGTGAAGCATTATGTCCTGATGATCGTCATTACAGTGATATTATCGGCGATATTTAACTGGATAATGTCCTTCTGCACATATAAAATTACCTATCGTGCCATAAGCGACATGAGAAAGGAGCTTTACGCAAAGCTGGGACGGCTTCCCCTTGGTTACATTGACAGCACTCCCCACGGTGATATTATCAGCCGTATGTCGGCGGACATTGAGCTTATTTCCGAAGGGCTGCTCCAGTGCTTTTCCCAGTTTCTTACCGGTATAGTAACTATCGTCGGAACTATAATTTTTATGCTGAGTATAAATGTTAGCGTTGCTCTTGTGGTAATTTTCATCACTCCCCTGTCCCTTTTCGTGGCGGCGTTCATAACAAAGCTCTGCCGGGACAAATTCAGGGAGCAGTCAGCAGTCCGCGGAGAGCTTAGCGGATGTATTGAGGAGCTTGTTGGCGGACAGAAGGTAGTCAAAGCCTTCGCATACGAAAAAAGAGCTATGGACAGGTTTGAGGAGATAAACGGCAGGCTTTACAAATGCGGCGTCCTTGCACAGTTTTACTCCGCACTGACAAATCCAAGCACCCGATTCGTAAACGGTATCGTTTACGCGGCGGCGGGTGTTTTCGGAGCGATCTCCGTAATAAAGGTTGGGGGAATGTCCGTAGGACAGATAGCGGCATTTTTAAGCTACGCCAACCAGTACACAAAGCCGTTTAACGAAATCACCGGAGTCATCACCGAGCTTCAGGCGGCGTTTGCTTCCGCAGGACGGGTCTTCGCCGTTCTGGACGAGCAGGAGGAAATTCCGGAAAAAGAGCCTCCCGTCAAGGCAGAAGCAGACGGCAGAGTAGATATAGAAAACGTCTCTTTCAGCTACAAGCCCGAACAGAAGCTTCTGGAAAATGTCAATCTAAATGTTAAACCGGGACAACGGATAGCAATTGTAGGTCCTACCGGCTGCGGAAAGACCACTCTTATCAACCTGCTCATGCGGTTTTACGACGTTCGGGAGGGCAGTATAAGGATCGGCGGAGTGGACATCCGTGAAATGGGTCGGGATGACCTCCGGTCAATGTACGGCATGGTCTTGCAGGACACATGGATATTTACGGGAACGATCAGAGAGAACATCGCCTACGGCAGACCTGACGCCACCGACGAGGAGATACTTGCAGCGGCGAAAATGTGCCACTGTCACAGCTTCATCAGGAGGCTTCCCAAGGGTTATGATACAGTTGTTTCCGAGGACAGCGGAACTCTTTCGCAAGGGCAGAAGCAGCTTTTGTGCATTGCACGTATCGCTCTGACCGATCCTCCTATGCTTATTCTGGACGAGGCAACTTCAAGCATCGACACACGTACCGAGCAGAAGATACAAAGCTCCTTCGCAAAGCTTATGAAGGGCAAGACGAGTTTCATTATCGCACACAGACTTTCCACTATCAAGGATGCGGACGTTATCCTTGTTATGAAGGACGGAAACATCATCGAGCAGGGAGATCACCAGGCACTGCTTGAAAAGAACGGTTTCTATGCAAAGCTTTATCATTCGCAATTTGAGCAGGTACAATACTGAGCCTTGAGCGGGGAAGCCCACGCAGGCATATCGTTGCGTACTTTTTTCGCAAGAGCAGCATACGAACACGGAAGCAAACTTAATTCTGTAAAGCGACCGAATAAATGAAGCTGAGCCTCGAGCACTGAATTACAATAAAGAAATTTTAAAAAATCTGCTTTCTAATTATAGGGAGCAGATTTTCATTATTCCTCTTGCAGAAATCCGGAAAGCGTGGTATACTATAATTGAAAATCAAAAAGGAGGTCATTACAGTGGGATATAAGGTATTATCCGCAAAAAATGACGTGGTGTTCAAGGCTCTTTTTGTTAAGAACAAAAAGATACTTAAAGCATTTCTGTCTGATATTCTGGAAATTCCTCTGGAAAAAATAACTGATATAAAAATCACAAACAGCGAAATTATCCCGGACAAGGTAGACGGAAAACTAAGCCGCCTTGATATTAACCTGATAACCTCCGAAGGAAATATAAACATTGAAATGCAAATGGTCAGAGAAGATGACTACAGCGAAAGGATCCTGTTTTACTGGGCTAAGATGTATGTAAGCGGGATCGACAAGGGAGAGGTCTATAAAAATCTCAACAAGACAATTTCAATAAGCGTATTAGGGTTTAAAATGTTTGACTGTCCGAAGTATCATTCGGAATTTCAGGTCCTGGAAAAAGACCGTCATGAGCTTTTCAGCGACAAAATGTCGCTGCACTTCTTTGAACTGCCGAAGATAAGCGACAAGCTTGATACCGGCGACCGCAAACAGCTTTGGCTGCAATTGATAAATGCTGATACAGAGGAGGATTTTGCTATGTTAAGAGAGACTAATGTACCCATCATACAGGAAAGCGTAAACAAAATATATGAGCTTAGCAACGATGAACAGATCAGAGAGTATGTCCGTCAGAGAGAAAAAGCACGCCTTGACTGGAATTCAGATATGTATAATGCTGAATTAAGAGGAATCGAAAAAATGATTGCCGGAATGAGGGCAGCAGGATTTACCGAGGAGCAGATCGAATCCGCACGAAAAGCGGCAAAATAAGCAATATGCATTCAACGGCTGTATAAATCTGAATTTTAATAATCTGGCTTACAGAAAGATGAATTGTAATTTATTGTCGGGAGATCAGATATGCGTGAATTGGCTGTATATGATTATAAAAATTATATTGAAAACGGAACGGTCGGCAGACGTCCGTCTGTAAGAGGTATTATTATTGACAAAGATAAAATTGCAATGGTACACAGCCTCAAATATGATTATTATAATACTAATCCCAAGTCAAAAAATAGACAAAGTCTATTTTTTGAGCCGC
>JAFLUJ010000079.1 GCA_022511485.1 Oscillospiraceae bacterium
CCGCCCCCTTGATATGGGGGCAAAACAAACGCAAAGCGTTTGTTTCCGAGTTTTCACTGCGTGAAAACATCGGCATGCTTTTAGGGGTGAGAACTAAAGACGCCAGCGGGGGGTTCCCCGTCAGGGCTTCTCCTTGCTCAGAAATTAAACACCGTATTTTGTTGTTGCAACGGGAATACCAACACCCATTGTAGAAGCTACAACACAGGACTTGATGTAAGTACCCTTTGCAGCAGCAGGCTTAGCCTTAACGATAGCTTCGAGAAGTGTATCGAGATTCTGTACAAGCTTCTCTGCTCCGAAGGAAGCCTTTCCGATAGGGCAGTGAATGATATTGGTCTTGTCAAGACGGTACTCGATCTTACCAGCCTTAGCTTCTGTTACAGCCTTTGCAACATCGGGAGCAACAGTTCCAGCCTTAGGGTTAGGCATAAGTCCGCGAGGACCGAGAACTCTTGCAGCCTTACCAACAACGCCCATCATATCAGGGGATGCTACACATACATCGAAATCCAGCCAGTTTTCCTTAACGATCCTGTCAACAAGATCTGCACCGCCAACATAGTCAGCTCCTGCTGCCTTAGCAGCCTCCTCCTTGTCTTCCTTACAGAAAACAAGTACACGAACATTTTTACCTGTACCGTTAGGGAGAACTACCGCACCTCTAACCTGCTGGTCAGCGTGACGGGAGTCAACACCCAGACGAACATGGACCTCAATAGTTTCATCAAACTTAGCCTTTGCGTTCTGGCAAGCCAGTGCAAGTGCTTCGTCAGTTTCGTAAAGCTTTGTTTTATCAACAGCTTTAGCAGCTTCGTTATATTTCTTACCGTGTTTCATTATAATTTTTCCTCCTTTAAGTGGTAATGTCTCTTATAAGAGACCGTCCCTGCGGGACATATAGCGGACAGTATTTCCTCCCACTAAGGTAAGGGTTATCCACCGCAGCAATTAATTAGTCAACAACCTCAACGCCCATAGAACGGCATGTACCCGCGATCATGCTCATTGCGGATTCCACGCTTGAAGCGTTCAGGTCAGGCATTTTGGTCTCAGCGATCTTTCTGATCTGATCCTTGGTGATCTTGCCGACCTTAGTCTTGTTAGGAACACCAGAACCGCTCTGGAGATTGATCGCCTTTTTGATAAGAACCGCTGCCGGCGGGGTCTTTGTGATAAATGAGAATGAACGGTCAGCATAAACTGTGATAACTACAGGGATTATAAGACCAATATCATTCTTAGTTCTTTCATTGAACTCCTTTGTAAAAGCCATAATATTAACACCGTGCTGACCAAGAGCAGGACCAACCGGCGGTGCGGGAGTAGCCTTTCCCGCTGCGATCTGAAGCTTTATCAAGCCAACTACTTTCTGTGCCATTGCTTTTGCACCTCCGTAAATATAAGAACCAAAGGCTCTGTTAATAATTAATACTCATCTGAAACTGCAACCATTGTAATATCCAAGGCTGCCGAGGTTTCTCTTCCGAACATGGAGACCTTCACATTTACAGTCATGTTCTCGGTGTCTATGCTCTCAACCTCTCCGACAATGCCCTCCATAGGACCTGCCGTAATCTTGACTTTATCTCCTGCCTTGAAATTAACTTCAACTGAAGCAGGCTTTTTATCCGCGTCAACTCCCAGTGCAGCCGCTTCCTTATCGGTAAGCGGGATAGGCTTTGATCCCGGACCTACGAATCCCGTACAGCCCCTTACGTTTCTTACAACGTACCAGGAATCATCTGTGAGGACCATTTTCACCAGCACATAGCATGGGAAAACCTTTCGTTCCACCTCACGCATCTGATTTTTGTCGTTAGGCTCCATTACCATTTCGGTGGGAACCTGAACCTCCTGTATAAGATGCTGGAGCCTACGGTTTTCTACGACCTTCATTATAGTTTGCGCGACCTTATTCTCATAACCGGAATAGGTGTGTATGACATACCATTTTGCCGATTCTGACATAATATGACCATTCCTTTCTCAGCGACAGATTTATCCGTCACAGATACATATTTCCTTTGCCGCGCGTCAGCTCATCAGCTTTACCAAAGCAGTAAGCACGCTGTCGATTCCCCATATAATAACAGCACTTGCGCACATTCCGACCAGTACAACAAACGTATTATTGAGGACCTTTCCCCATGAAGGCCAGGTAACCTTTTTGATCTCGCTTTTCAGATCCTTGAAGTACTTTACCACACCATTTGGCTTGTTGCCTTTTTTGCCCTTAGCCTTGGCTTTTTCGCGATCGTTTACGATCTTGTTAGCCTTAGCCTCAGCCTGTGCGATCAAGGATGACTTCTTGGATTTATTTTTCGCATCAGCCACTGTTCACACCTCGCTTACTTAGTTTCCTTGTGAAGAGTATGCTTCCTGCAAAATTTGCAGTACTTGTTCATTTCAAGCCTGTCCGGATCGTTTTTCTTGTTCTTCTTGGTGTTGTAGTTGCGCTGTTTGCACTCTGTGCAGGCTAATGTTATCTTTACTCTCATATCGGCACCTCCTATTAGTTTGGCGATCATATTATCCTCTTATGGAGCTTGTCTTATACTATCTTCAACCAAAACAAAGACAAAGTCTATGCTCCGATTTAAAATCAGTATTTAAATACGGATATTTCCGACCCATCAACATAAACAAGCCGCATTATCGTACTTTTACAACTGCCACCGGGACAAATATGGATCGCATTTAGCGTTTTTTCAGGGGAAAAAACCCCTGTGCCTCCCTCTGTGACATAACCCCTGCTGACTCACAGGAGCACTGCCAGAGGCTTGGCGTCACTTTCAAATGGACGCAAAAAAATAAGCCTCTGCAAGAGGTATACTTATTATACCATATTGCAGAGGCAATGTCAAGTACTTTTTTAAATTTTTTTATCTATTATTTGTCATTCATAGAGCTTACGCTGATTCTGTTCAGAGCACGCTGGAGTTTAAGCTCAGCACGGTCAAGCTCAAGCTTGTCATGCTGCATCTCCTTGAGCCTGCGCCTTGCGTCCTCCTCAGAGCGTTTAGCCCATTCGAGGTCGATCTCGTCCGCCCACTCAACTGCATTTGCCAGAATGGACACCTTGTTTCCTCCGACTTTCAGCAATCCGGTGGAAATAGCCGCTATACGCCACTTGCCGTCCTCCTGCATTACTTTGAGAGGTCCGGAGGGCAGGTCAGCAACCAGACTTGTGTGGTTGGCAAGGATACCGATGTCGCCCTCGGTTGTCCTGACGATTATCTGTGAAGTCTCACCGTCAAAGAATATCTTTTCCGGAGTAACAACGCTTAATGAAAATGGAGTTGCCATAAATATGCCCTCCTTTTATTCATTTGCAGCACTCTTTGCTTTTTCAACCACCTCGTCGATCGTTCCGGCAAAGAGGAACGCAGACTCCGGCAGGTCATCGTGCATACCATCAATGATCTCCTTGAAGCCGCGGATAGTCTCCTTAAGAGGAACATACTTACCCTGCATACCGGTAAACTGTTCCGCAACGCTGAAGGGCTGGGAGAGGAAACGCTGGATCTTTCTTGCTCTTGCAACGGTCAGCTTATCCTCGTCGGAAAGTTCGTCCATACCCATGATGGCGATAATATCCTGAAGCTCGGTATAACGCTGGAGTATGTTCTGGACTGCACGTGCAACCTCGTAGTGCTCCTGACCTACGATCTCAGGAGAAAGGATTCTCGATGTAGAGTCAAGGGGGTCAACAGCGGGATAGATACCCAGTGAAGCGATGCTTCTTGAAAGAGTAGTGGTAGCGTCAAGGTGAGCAAATGTTGTAGCAGGAGCAGGGTCTGTAAGGTCATCCGCAGGAACGTAAACAGCCTGAACGGATGTGATAGAGCCCTTGTTTGTGGATGTGATTCTCTCCTGAAGCGCACCCATTTCCGTTGCCAGTGTAGGCTGGTAACCAACGGCGGACGGCATACGTCCAAGCAGCGCGGAAACCTCAGAACCTGCCTGTGTGAAACGGAAGATGTTGTCGATAAACAGAAGTACGTCCTGACCTTCAACGTCACGGAAATACTCTGCCATAGTCAGTCCGGAAAGACCAACTCTCATTCTCGCTCCGGGAGGTTCGTTCATCTGACCGTAAACAAGAACGGTCTTGTCGATAACTCCCGATTCGGTCATTTCATTATAAAGGTCGTTACCCTCACGGGTACGCTCGCCAACGCCTGTAAATACGGAGATACCGTTGTGCTCGTTAGCGATGTTGTTGATAAGCTCCTGAATAAGTACGGTCTTACCAACGCCCGCACCGCCGAACAGACCGATCTTACCACCCTTAAGATATGGGCAGATAAGGTCGATGACCTTGATACCTGTTTCAAGAACCTCGTTAGAAGCAGTCTGCTCCTCGTAGGTAGGCGGATCGCGGTGGATAGCCCATTTCTGCTCTGTTTCCGGAGCGGGCTTGTTGTCAACAGGCTCTCCCAGAAGGTTAAAGATTCTTCCCAGAGTTTCCTTACCAACGGGAACCTTGATAGGTTCACCTGTATCAACGGCGTCCACATCTCTTACGAGACCGTCTGTGGAAGCCATAGCAATACAGCGGACAACGTCGTCGCCGATATGCTGGGCAACCTCGCAGACGAGGGTACTGCCGTTAAGTTCGATTTCAATAGCGTTCAAAAGCTTCGGCAGGTTGTCCTTGGTGAACTGGATATCAACAACCGCACCGATGATCTGAACCACCTTACCGATATTTTTCTCCGGCATTTGCCTTATCAATCCTTTCCTCACCGGACACTGTCAGTGTCCGGCTTTTTATTAAGGATACATAGTAACCTTTTAAGCCGACAGTAATACTGTCAATAAACCGTGCTGCAAATCATTTTTGTAACAGTTAAGAAGCAAGTATGCTTCCGCGTCGTGTGTAATTTTCACCAACACAGTACACAGCGGACTGCCCGCGGGGGCTTTCCCGCTGCCCGCAGGGGCTTTCCTGCTGCCCGTATGGGCTTCCCCTGCTACTCCTGTGCGGAGGCACCGCCAACGATCTCGGTGATCTCCTGAGTGATGGACGCCTGACGGGCACGGTTGTAAAGAAGCGACAGACTTGAGATCATTTCGCTTGCATTGTCAGAAGCGGATTCCATAGCTGTTCTGCGGGCAGCCTGCTCCGAAGCGAAGCTGTCAACTACCGCACCGAAAATGATACCTGTGATATATTTCGGAACTATCGCGTCGAAAACATATTCGGGAGACGGTTCATAAACAGGTATTTGCCTTACCTTGGGAGCTGCATCCAGATCCTCCTGAGTGATCTCCAGAGGAAGTATGGGACGATATTCCGCTCTTTGGGTGATAGGGGAGACATACTGTGTGCGGAAAAGCTCCACTTCGTCTATCTCGCCATTGATAAAGGGCTTCATGATCTGGTTTGAAATATCTGCCGCGTGGTGTATTTTAAGACCCTCCGCAACGCCGGGGAAGCTGGCAAGAATATCGTATCCGCGCTTGTTGAAATACTCGGCGGATTTTTTGCCGATAGCCAGTATCTTCACTTCCGACTTGCCCTTAAGCTCGTCGATACGCGCCTGAGCAAGCTTAAGCACATTGGAGTTAAAGCCTCCCGCAAGACCTCTGTCGCCGGCGATGACCACCAGCAGCACAGTCTTAGCGTCACGCTTTTTGGTATACTGCGATAAGAAGCCGGGGTTTTCCGACTGTATCTCGCACATTGTTTCATACAGGGCATTAAAGTAGGGACGGGCTTTATCAGCCTTTTCCTTGGCTTTCCTGAGCTTTGAGGACGCAACCAGCTCCATCGCCTTGGTGATCTGCATGGTAGACTCAACGCTCTTTATACGCCTTTTAATGACCTTCATATTTCCCGAAGCCAACTGACACCCTCCTTTCTATGATCGCTTGAACGGGATCACTTGTCAGCAAGGAACTTCTTGACAAATTCGGAGAGCATCTCTTTGAGAGCTTCCTCGTTTTCCTTTGTCAGATCCTTTGTTTCCCTTATGGAAGCGACAATATCGGGGTGTGCTTCGTCGGCATACTCAAACATTTCCTTCTCAAACTCGCTTACAAGCTCAAGGGGGATGTCCTTGAGGAATCCGTTTGTTACAGCATAGATAATAAGTACCTGATGCTCAACTGTCAGCGGAGTATTTCTGCCCTGTTTGAGAACTTCAACAACCCGCTCACCGAGAGCAAGTCTGTCCTTGGTATCCTTGTCAAGGTCCGAACCGAACTGGGAGAAGGACTGGAGCTCACGGTACTGTGAATAGGTCAGCTTCAATGAACCGGAAACCTTCTTCATAGCCTTGATCTGAGCCGCACCACCAACACGGGATACAGAGATACCCGGGTTAACAGCCGGTCTTACACCTGAGTTGAACAGGTCTGTTTCAAGGAATATCTGACCATCAGTGATGGAGATAACGTTTGTAGGAATGTAAGCAGAAACGTCGCCTGCCTGTGTTTCGATGATAGGCAGAGCTGTAAGAGAACCGCCGCCGTAATTTTCGTTCAGGTTACAAGCACGCTCCAGCAGACGGGAGTGGAGATAGAATACGTCTCCGGGGTAAGCCTCACGTCCTGGGGGACGCTTAAGCAGCAGCGACAGGGCACGGTAAGCAACAGCGTGCTTTGACAGGTCGTCGTAGATACAGAGAACGTCCTTACCCTGCTCCAGGAAATACTCGCCCATAGCGCAGCCCGAATAGGGAGCGATATACTGGAGCGGAGCAAGCTCGGAAGCTGTAGCGGAAACAACGATAGTGTACTCCATAGCGCCGTTCTTTTCGAGAATGTCAACAACGTTTGCAACGGTAGAACGCTTCTGACCGATAGCAACGTAGATACAGATAACATCCTGACCCTTCTGATTGATGATAGTATCGAGAGCGATAGCGGTCTTACCTGTCTGGCGGTCGCCGATGATAAGCTCACGCTGACCTCTTCCTATAGGTATCATTGAGTCGATAGCCTTGATACCTGTCTGCAGAGGTCTGTTTACTGATTTTCTGGTGATGATACCCAGAGCTGTACGCTCGATAGGCATTGTTTTATCGGTGAGAATTGCACCCTTTCCGTCGATAGGCTGACCGAGAGAGTTTACAACTCTTCCCAGAAGCTCATCTCCTACAGGTACGGAAACGATCTTACCTGTGCTTTTAACGGTGTCGCCTTCTTTGATCTCAGCGTCGGAACCAAGCATAACCGCGCCTACGAAGCCGCGCTCCAGGTTCAGAGCCATAGCGTTCACGCCGTTTTCAAATTCCAGAAGCTCACCGGACATACATTTTTCCAGTCCGTGGATCCTGGCAATACCGTCTCCGACAGTTACAACAGTACCGACATCGGCAAGCTCTATCTTGGACTGATAATTTTTTATCTGGTCTTTGATTATGCCTGTAATTTCATCGGGGCGTAAATCCATTGGAAATAACCATCCTTTCTAAAAGCTGTCCGCACACGATCTGTCCGTGCGGAATTATGTTGTGCAGATTTTATGCGTTATGCGATAACACCCTTGATCTGCTTCTGAAGGGCTTCAAGCTTAGCTTTTACTGAGCCGTCCATCATAGTGTTGCCGTAGTTTATCACGATACCGCCCATAATAGACTCATCTACTTTTTCTGTAAGGATGACCGTTTTCTTGTATACGGTCTCAAGCTTAGCTTTAAGCTTGCTGCGAAGTCCGTCACTGAGCGGAGTGCTTGTTGTGACAATGACCTCGGCGATATTTTTCATTTCATTCCAGCGGTTTTTATAATCCTCGGCAATAGCGGGGAGGATATCTGCCCTGCCCTTTTCCGTAACGACGCACAAAAGATTGTAAGCCGTTTCGGAGACTTTGCCTTTAAAAGCCTTTTCCAGCACCGAAAGCTTTTCAGCAAGCCCTACAGTGGGAGCGGACAGAAACTTTGTGAATTCGGGAGTGTCCTTAAAAATAAC
>JAFLUJ010000013.1 GCA_022511485.1 Oscillospiraceae bacterium
ATATGCTGGCAGGAAGACTCGAGCTTTTCCCGATGCTGCTTTTGTTCAATCCTGCAATGTGGAAGAAATAAAATAGTACAGGCTCAGCCTTTTCAACGGAGAATAAAATGATAAAGCTTTTTGACGTATATGTTGAAATAACCGATACCATCGGCGTAAAAGGAAAGCTGCATGATGTATGTATGCTTTCATTTACAGGAGAAGTCCGGGGCGGATATTTTAACGGAAAGGTTATTGACGCAGGCGTTGATACTCAAAAAATGTCTAAGGATGGACGTATGCTGCTTTCCGCAAGATATATGCTTGAAGGAACAGATATTGACGGAAATGAATGCCGATGCTTTATAGAAAACAACGGCAGCTTTGATGATGGATTTATCCCTGAGATCGTAACGGACAGTCCCGCACTTTCAGAATTTGAAGGCGCTGAGCTTAAAGCAGAAATAGAAACTAAAGAAAACGGTGTGATCGTTTCAATATTCGGATAAGGAACGGCTTCTTTGGCGGTATAGCCGCCAAAGAAGCCGTATAAAATAATAACGGACGAACAAATCTCCACATGGAGCTGATACACATGAGAAAACGCATATTTGAAATAATCCAGATAGGTCAGCGCGGCGACCTGCCCAGCACGGCGTTCGATTTCTTTATAGTTGCAAACATCACCCTCAACCTGCTGGCAATGTTCCTTGAGACCTTCAGCGAGCTGGAAAAACTTTATCCGCTGTTCACAGGCATAGAGGCAGTCACGGTGATATTTTTCTGCATTGAATATGTCCTGCGCATATGGACAGCCGACCTGCTCTATCCCGGACTCAGCCGCAGGCGGGCTGTGGGGAAATTCCTGCTCTCCTACGATGGCATAGTAGACCTGCTGACCATACTCCCGTTTTTCTATCTCTCCGGATTTATCGTATTCCGGATGCTGCGCGTAGTGCGGATATTCCATCTGTTCAGGATAAACGCTCAGTACGATTCATTCAACATAATCGTGAAAGTCCTTGCCGAGAAAAAAAATCAGATACTTTCGTCGCTGTTTATCATACTTGTGCTGACGATGGCTTCCGGAGTGGGGATATACAACGCCGAGCACAATGCTCAGCCTGATGTATTCGCCAATGCGTTTTCCGGCATATGGTGGAGCGTCTCCACACTGCTGACCGTTGGCTACGGAGACATCTATCCCATAACCGTCATCGGAAGGATAATGGCAATAATAATTGCGTTTCTCGGCGTAGGAGCGGTAGCTATACCTACCGGTATCATCAGCGCCGGTTTTGTTGAGCAGTACTCCAAAAACCAGAACTCTGACCGCAGCTTTACAGATATAAAGAAGATCGGTGAAATATCCGCAAGCGAAGAAAATGGTCTGGCAGGACTTACCGTACAGGAGATAGAGCAAAAATACGATATGCGGGTGATCGTCCTGCTGCGGGGCGAGCTTACCCTGATAACCTCCGGGGAGCTTACTGTCATGGCGGAGGATATATTGGTGGTCAACAGCGATAAGCTGATAAATAATTAGCCTATCGGATTTTTTGGGGGTAGAGGTATTATGAAAAAGAAAATGATTCTGCTGACGCTCATTTCTTTGTCAGGATTGTTACTATCAGGGGTGATATATAGCTTTGCGAAAATTCCGTTTTTCTTTTCGGCTGCAATAACATTTGGTACAATATTTTATCATTTAGCTGTGCGTCTGGCGGTAGGACATATTATAGATGCAAGATTTCACAATCATATGGACTATACAAAAAAGTGGTTCACTGAAAAAGCCTTCGAACGGAAGCTTTACAAAACAATTCAGGTGAAGAAATGGAAAAAATGGCTTCCCACGTATGACCCGCAGAACTTCGACTTAAAGAATCATTCTGTATCAGAGATCCTGCAGGCAAGCTGTCAGGCTGAGATAGTCCATGAAGTAAATATGCCGCTTAGTTTTGTCCCTGTTATATTTTCAGTCTGGTTTGGCTCTCTGGGAGTATTTATTATCACATCATGCGCCGCATTTTTATTTGATAGTACTTTTGTGATAATTCAGAGATATAACCGGCCAAGGCTTATCCGGCTGGTGAAAAAATAAATTTTTGTTTATCATACAGATATTAAATGAGAAAGTCAGAAAATACTGGCTTTCTCATTTTTATAATTTTTGCCGGCATATTCAGAAAAAATCAAGCACAAAATCAAAAATTAATTGACAAGTCTGCTTTTGTATGATAAAATGATAATATTGTAGTTAAAAAAATCCCTATGCATACGACAGGAGGAAGTAAAAAAGAATATGAAGAAAAATAGGATTATTACACTTGTGCTGTCCGCCGCTATGGTGACGCTGTTTATGGTTACGATTTTCAGCGGCTGTGAAGCATCGGACGCAAACAGTGACAGGACGACTTTTACAGTAGGCTTTGACGCTGAATTTCCCCCATATGGGTATCAGGATTCAGCAACCGGCGAATATGTGGGCTTTGACCTTTCCCTCGCACAGGAGCTTTGTAATCGTCGGGGGTGGACGCTTATCAAGCAGCCCATCGAATGGAACTCCAAGGACATGGAGCTTAAAACCGGAGCTATCGACTGTATCTGGAACGGCTTCACAATGAACGGACGTGAGAACGATTACACATGGAGCACTCCCTACGTTGATAATTCACAGGTGGCAGTGGTAAAAGCGGACTCCGATATAAAAGAGCTTAGCCAGCTTTCCGGAAAAATAGTAGCAGTCCAGTCGGACAGCTCCGCTCTTGCAGCCTTTACCGGAGAGGACGCTGACCAGGAAAATCTTGACCTTGCGGAAACATTCAAGGAGCTCCAGCAGGTGGGAGATTACAACAGCGCATTTCTGAACCTCCAAAGCGGAGCGGTAGACGTTATCTGCATGGACATCGGCGTAGCAAATTACGAGCTTGAAGCAAGAGGCGGAGGCTTCGTAATTCTGGACGAGCACATCTCCTCCGAGGAATACGGCATAGGCTTCCTCCTTGGAAATACCGAGCTTCGGGATCAGGTTCAGGAAACACTTATTGATATGCTTGACGACGGAACATTCTATCAGATCGCCGAGGACTGGGGACTTTCCGACAGCGTATGTCTGAGCGCGGACGACGTCGTAAACGACAGTGCAGTACGTCAGGAGGAGAATTTCGGAGAGAAGCTTCTGAGCATCTGCGGTCAGCTTCTTAAAGGTGTGGGAGCATCCCTTGCAATATTCCTTCTCACTCTGCTGTTTGCGCTTCCTCTTGGACTTCTTATCGCTTTCGGCAGAATGTCGAAATTCAAACCACTGAGCCTGCTTGTAAAGCTGTATATCTCCATTGTAAGAGGAACTCCGTTAATGCTCCAGCTTCTTGTGGTATTCTTCGGACCTCACTTCCTCTTCCATGTCAGCACTCCGTCAAATTACAGATTCTATGCTGTAATAATCGGATTCACACTTAACTACGCAGCTTATTTTGCAGAAATATACCGTTCGGGAATTCAGGCTGTTCCGGTAGGTCAGCACGAAGCCTGCGAGATACTTGGCTACGGAAAGACACAGAAGTTTTTCAAGATCGTATTTCCTCAGATGATAAAAAATATTATCCCCTCCATTACCAACGAGGTCATTACTCTTGTAAAGGATACCTCCCTTGCCTTTGCTATTTCCTATACGGAAATGTTTACTCTTGCCAAGCAGGTAGCGGCTGCGGAAGCTACTATCATGCCGCTGTTTATCGCAGGTGTGTTCTATTATGTATTTAACTTCTTAGTTGCAATGATAATGGAGCATATCGAAAAACGCTTAACTTACTTCCGCTGATGAAAGGGGGATATTAAAATGAACTTACTTGAAATAAAAAATCTGAAAAAGAGCTTCGGAGAATTAGAAGTTCTTAAGGATATAAATATGACTGTTGCGGAGGGCGAGGTGGTTTCCATTTTAGGCCCTTCCGGTTCGGGAAAATCCACATTTTTAAGGTGCATTTCCATGCTTGAAACGGTGGACGGAGGAACTATGGTCTACTGCGGAAAAACCGCCGTCTCCGAAAAGGACGGAGCGCCCCTCTACGCTTCCAAAGCGGAGCTTAAAGAAATAAAACAAAGTTACGGGCTTGTTTTCCAGAACTTTAACCTGTTTCCCCATTATACGGTGTTAAAAAATATCACCGACGCTCCTATTCATGTTCTTAAACGTAACAAGGATGAGGTAATGACGGAAGCAAAAGTTCTGCTCGAAAAAATGGGACTTGCAGATAAGGGAGACTATTATCCCTATCAGCTTTCAGGAGGACAGCAGCAGAGAGTTGCCATCGCAAGGGCACTGGCAATGAAGCCTCAGATGATATTTTTTGACGAGCCTACCTCCGCTCTTGACCCGGAGCTTACAGCAGAAATTTTAAAGGTTCTGAAAGAGCTTGCCGCTGAAAAAATGACAATGGTCATCGTTACCCATGAAATTGATTTTGCCCGCAGCGTGTCCAGCCATGTTGTATTTATGGACGGCGGACTTATCATAGAGCAGGGCAAGCCGGAGGACGTTATCGACAATCCATCAAACGACCGGACAAAAGCTTTCCTTAAAAAACTGGAACAGTAATTATTTCAGATCCGCAGAATACAACTCTGCGGATCTTTCATTTTATCCTCATAAAAATAATTCCATAGTATAAATACAGCCAGAGTGCAAATAATTACAAAAAAGAATTGAATTGAAAGGAAAGGACTGTAATATATATGTATGAAAGCAAGGCTGTCATTGAACGTGTTTTCGGACGTGAAATAATAGATTCCAGAGGAAATCCCACCGTTGAGGCGGAGGTGTGGCTCACCGACGGAACTGTAGGCAGAGGAGCAGTTCCCAGCGGAGCAAGCACGGGAATTTTCGAGGCTCTGGAGCTTCGTGACGAGGACGAAAGCCGTTACTGCAGAAAGGGAGTTCTCAAAGCGGTATCCAACATAAATTCCACATTGAATATGGCTCTGAAAAGTATTGATCCCTCCGACACCTTCTGCGTTGACAAAACTATCCTGAACACCGACGGCAGCGAGGATAAATCCAAAATAGGCGCGAACGCCATGCTGGCAGTTTCCCTTGCGGCAGCCCGGGCAGCGGCAAATCATTACCGTATCCCGCTGTACCGTTTTTTGGGGGGAGTAAACGGCAGGAAGCTTCCCGTACCCATGATGAATATTCTCAACGGAGGAGCACACGCTGCAAATAATCTTGACGTGCAGGAGTTCATGATAATCCCACAGGGAGCAGAAAGCTTTCGTGACGGATTAAGACAGTGCGCCGAGGTCTATCATAATCTGGCGAAAATTCTTAAAGGAAAAGGGCTCAGCATAGGAGTTGGAGACGAAGGAGGATTTGCTCCCGATCTTTCCGGAGAGGAAGAAGCAATAGAGCTTATTTTGCTGGCGGTTGAAAGAGCAGGCTACAAGCCGGGAACGGATTTCGTGATAGCTCTTGACGCAGCAGCAAGCGAATGGAAGTCTCCCGATAAAAAGGATTATTTTCTTCCCAAAAAGAAGCTTATGCGCACCACCGATGAGCTAATCGCCGAATGGCACAGTATGTGTTCTAAATATCCCATCGTATCCATTGAAGATCCACTGGACGAGGAGGACTGGGACGGTTGGAAAAAGCTTACCGGGGAGCTTGGCGGTAAGGTAAAGCTTGTGGGGGACGATCTTTTTGTCACCAATCTCACACGTCTTAAAAAAGGAATAGACAGCGGCTGTGCAAATTCTATCCTGATAAAGCTTAATCAGATAGGCACACTTTCGGAAACTCTTTCCGCCATAAGCCTTGCCAAGCAGAACGGCTACGGAACGATAATTTCCCACCGCAGCGGCGAGACAGAGGATACATTTATCGCCGATCTCGCTGTGGGAGTAAATGCCGGACAAATAAAAACCGGCGCGCCCTGCCGAAGCGAGCGCACCGCAAAATACAATCGTCTCATAAGAATTGAAGAGCAAATAATGTGTTAGCAGGGAAGCCCCCGCGGGCTTTCCGTTGCATACTCGTTGCATACTCATTTCATTAATTTAAAATACGACACGGAAGCATACTTGTTTCTTTTTATCCGACTAAAATTATTCTGCACTTATTTTTTGCATTAAGGCTTCCTGTAATGTCTGGCTGAAATTAATGCCTCTTTGTGCAGCTGCATCATTAAGCCATTCGGGGATAGTCAGTGTTTTCTTTATAGCTTTTGATTTATTCAGATATGGTGACAGATCAGCATCAATGAGAGAAACAAAGCAATTGTTATCCGGCTTAAAATTCTCAATGTCGGAAGCACTCGGAAGCTTCTCACCGTTTTCTAAAAGTGAAAGCGCATAAGCTTCAAGAGCTTCCTTGGCATTAAGCAATGTTTGCGTCTGCGTGTCGCCAAATGACTGGCAGCCGACAAGATCGGGAAATTCAACCCAATATGATCCATCCTCATGATGAAAGATCGCAGGATAAATGATTCTCATAACAGCAGCTCCTTTCCGCTATTTAAGCCCCGTCCGTTTAAGTATCGTATTAAGCAAACCTGTCGGAACATCCTTACCATGTACAGGCAGAGTTTCAGTCTGTTTCCCTTTTTTGAGTACGTGATGACTTCCGTGTACTCTGTCAAGCTTCCACCCATTTTGTTGAAGCAATTTAAGCAGGTCTTTATCTTTCATTATTATGACCTCTTTACCTATATTATAACACGTATATACGTATTTGTCAAGACCCTGCTCTTCATCCTTTATACTCCCTGTGGAGAAGCTCATTTTTCTTGTCCCAGAGCTGCTGGGACAAGTCTACATAATATTTGTGAGGATACTCGAAACGCTTTACCTCGTCCCAGATAGTTTCCAGCTGAGCGGCACAGTATTCCCTTATGTCCTCTACCGAGGGACACTCATAAACGCATACGCCCTCTTCAAAGATAGGCTCCATAAGACGCATGGCGCTGAAATGCTCCAGAGTTTTCCGTTTGTAAGTGTAGTCCGGATCAAAAATTTCATAAGGCTTGGTGTCGTCGATAAGCTCTCCCCGACAGGTGAGTATGTCGGCGATAGCTTTTCCGGTGGTAGTGTCAAAGAGACGCCATACCTCCTTGAAATCCGGATTTGTTATCTTGGACGTGTTCTCCGACAGCTTTATTTTCGGGATGATCTCTCCGTTTTTTTCAACAGCAACGAGCTTGTACACTCCTCCGAAAACAGGCTCGGAACGGGACGTTATCATCCGCTCTCCAACTCCGAAGCTGTCTATTTTCGCTCCCTGTCCGAGAATATCCTTTATGATATATTCGTCAAGAGAGTTTGAAGCAACGATCTTAACATCGGAAAATCCTTCATCGTCAAGCATCTGTCTTGCACGCTTGGAAAGATAGGTTATATCGCCGCTGTCAATGCGGATACCCGCAGGCTTTTCTCCCCTGTCCCGCATTTCCTTAAAGACCGTTATTGCATTTGGGACGCCTGATTTAAGGACGTTGTAAGTATCAACAAGCAGGGTCGTCCCCTTTGGATAGCATCTGGCATATGCCCGGAAAGCCTCCAGCTCGCTGTCAAACATCTGTATCCATGAATGTGCCATAGTGCCAAGAGCAGTAGTCCCCATTTCCTTGTCGGAGATGGTGCAGGCAGTTCCGCAACAGCCTGCGATATAGGAAGCTCTTGCTCCGTATATAGCTCCGTCGAAGCCCTGAGCCCGTCGTGAACCAAACTCCATTACCGGTCTGCCCTCAGCAGCGCGGACGATACGATTTGCCTTTGTGGCAATAAGGCTCTGATGGTTGATGCAGATAAGCACCATCGTCTCAACGAACTGAGCCTGGATAGCAGGACCCCGGACAGTTACGATAGGCTCGTTTGGAAAAATAGGAGTGCCCTCCGGAACAGCCCATACATCGCACTCGAAATGGAAGTTCCTCAGATAGTCAAGAAACTTCTCACTAAAGATCCCCTTGCTCCGGAGATATGCAATATCATCATCGTCAAAGCTGAGATCCTTCATGTAATCTATCATCTGTTCCAGACCGCACATGATCGCAAAACCGCCGCCGTCGGGAACGTTCCGGAAAAACATATCAAAGTAGGAGATTATATCTCCCATACCATTTTCAAAATATCCGTTTGCCATAGTAAGTTCGTAAAAATCCGTCAGCATAGTGAGATTACGGTTGTTCTTTTTCATTTTTACCCCTCCTCTTTGGCGGCATGGACAGAAAAATCAATCTGTTATTTCCGAAACAAATTTAATTCCGCTGTCCTTCATAAGCTTGTATGCTGCAATGTTCATAAGATCCGCGTCGTGCCAGGGAGCGTCGTAGGTCTCCACACAATTGACGGGAATTATAATATCAATATTTTTATTCTGTGCAGTGTATTTTGTTTTGAGGGTCAGACAGAACTGCATAACGCATATGTCTGTGCAGTCTCCGGTGACGATAAAGGTATCTACCGAGGGCTTACCATCCAGATAATCAGTAAAGGATCTCTCATGAAAACCGTTTGTGGAGTTCTTTTCAACAAGAGTATATCCCCCTGCTTTTTTTATTTCGTCCACGATCTCTGATTCGCTTGTGTTTTTTATGCAGTGAGGAGGGAAAGAGGAAAATTCCGCACACTCCGCAGCGTGACAGTCAGCAAAGGCAACGGAGGATATTTTTTTCTCTGCGCATTTTTCCATAAGAGAAACTACAGGCGGGATAATATCCTCAACCAGTGGGGAAGCCATTGCACCCTCACGGACGAAACCGTTTACAACGTCCACGATAACAAGCAGGGTTTTTTCCGGCTCAAGCTCAGATATGCTCAGTCCGGGCAGGGAGTTTATTTCTTCGATAATACCGGCGATGGCTTTTTTGCAGTTTTCAGGGGTCTCCGCTGTAAATTTTCTCATTCAAATCATTCCTTTACAAAACATCAACGTAGTATTTAATGATCTCCACACACTTTTCAAAGCTCAGTCTGCTTGTGTCAAGACAAAGATCGTAATTGCGGACATCGTCCCAGTCCTTTCCGGTGTGCGCCTTGTAATATGCAGACCGCTCCTTGTCGATGCGCTCGATCTGCTTTTCCGCTTCCTTTTCGTCAAGACCGCATACTGTTTTTGCATTTTTTATACAGGTGGACTTATCCGCCCATATAAAAGTCTTTATTACATTTTCATGATCCCGGAGGATAAAATCCGCACACCGTCCGATAATAATGCAGCTTCCTTTTCCTGCAAGCTCCTTTATTATTTCCGCCTGATAGCTGAAAAGATTTTCCTCGGATACAAAGCCTTTTCCGCTTGGAGAAGCTATCTCTCCGCTGTATACCTTTGGTTTATTAAAAATACCGCTTCTGACCTTTTCGTCGGACTGTCCGAAAAGAGCTTCATTTATCCCGCTTTCCTCGGAAGCCAGCTTTATCAGATCTTTATCATAGTATGGGATACCAAGGCTTTCGCTAAGCATTTTTCCTATAGTTTTTCCGCCGCTTCCGAAGCCTCTTGCTATTGTAATAATATATTTTTCCATAGGATCAATTCCCCCATTTATTCTCCAAGATATGCTTTTTTAACGGAATCGTTGTTCATAAGCTCCTTGGCGTCGCCTGATAAAACAATATTTCCCGTTTCAAGCACGTATGCCCTGTTTGCTATGGAAAGAGCCTTTTTAGCGTTCTGTTCAACAAGCAGGACTGTAGTTCCGCCCTCGTTGACCTCTCTGATGATGTCGAATATCTCACTTACATAAAGAGGGGAAAGTCCCATTGAAGGCTCGTCCATAAGGATTATCTGCGGATGGGACATAAGCGCACGTCCCATTGCAAGCATCTGCTGCTCGCCGCCGGAAAGAGTTCCGGCAATCTGGCTTTTTCTTTCTTCAAGACGGGGAAAACGCTTGTATACCATTTCCAGAGTGTCGGATATTTCTTTTTTATCCTTTCTTGTGTACGCTCCCATTTTAAGATTTTCCAGAACGGTAAGCTCCTGAAAAATACGCCTTCCCTCCGGAACGTGAGCCATGCCCATGGAAACTATCTTATGAGCGGGAGTTTTCGTAAGCTCCGTACCCTCGAAGCTGACCGAGCCTCCTTTTGCAGGAACAAGTCCCGTTATGGTATGGAGGATAGTGGTCTTGCCTGCTCCGTTAGCTCCGATAAGAGCGATTATCTCCCCTTTATTTACTTCAAAGGATACCCCTTTTACAGCGTTGATAACGCCGTAGGAGACCTGTAAACTTTCTATAGTGAGCATTGCCATATACCTTGCTCCTTTCTCATTCGCCCAGATATGCGGTAATGACCCTGGGATCGTTCAGTACCTCGGTGGTAACTCCCTGTGCAAGCTCCTGACCGAAATTAAGCACCGAGACCTCTTCACATATGCCAGAAACCAGCTTCATATCATGCTCGATAAGCAGTATGGTCATATCAAAATTATCCCGCACAAACCGTATAGTATCCATAAGCTCCGCAGTCTCGTTGGGATTCATTCCCGCAGCAGGCTCGTCAAGAAGAAGCAGCTTGGGATCTGTTGCAAGCGCACGGGCTATCTCCAGCTTTCTCTGCTTTCCGTAAGGCAGGTTGGAAGCGACAGTATCCCGTTCACCGTCCAGATCAAAAACCTTAAGAAGCTCCATTGCTCTTTCGTCAAGCTCACGCTCCTCTCTGAAAAAGCGGGGCAGACGGAGTATGCCTTCTGCAATGGTGTATTTCTTTCCATTGTGAAGTCCGACTTTTACGTTATCCGCAACAGTCAGAGCCTTGAAAAGACGGATATTCTGAAAGGTACGTGCTATGCCCTTCCGGTTTATTTCAATGGGAGGTCTGCCGGTAAGATTTTCTCCGTCAAGAGTAAAGCCTCCCATAGTTGGCTTGTAAACTCCCGTGAGCATATTAAAGACAGTGGTTTTTCCTGCGCCGTTAGGACCTATCAGTCCGTAAAGCTGACCCTTCTCCACATTAAAGGAAAAGTCGTCCACAGCACGCAGTCCTCCGAAGGTTATTCCAAGATTTTTTACTTCAAGAAGCGCCATAGTTATTCGGTCTCCTTTCCATCAGCAACCTGAACTTTTCCTCTGTTTCTTATTCTGTCCTTAAGGGCATTGAATTTCGGATTATTGTTAAGCAGCATCATAGCGATAAGGACTACCGCATAAATAAGCAGACGGTAATTGTCAAGACCTCTGAGGACTTCCGGAAGCAGAGTTATAACGATAGCGGAAATTATTGACCCTACTATGTTTCCCATGCCGCCGAGAACAACGATAACAAGTATCTCAATGGACTTGTTGAAATCAAAAGTACCGGGCTTAAGGATACCCAGATTGTGTCCGTAAAGAACGCCTGCCACTCCTGCAAAGAACGCCGCCGCAACAAAAGCAAGGAGCTTGTAGAATACCACGTTTATTCCCACGGATTCAGCGGCGATAACGTTGTCACGTATTGAACATATCGCTCTGCCATGACGTGAGTGAACAAGGTTTCTTATTATAATAACAGTGAGCACAAGAACGATAAAAACGATGGTGAAGCCGCTGATAGTGTCCTTGTATTTTGAAATTCCCTTAAGACCTCCCGCACCGCCGAGGAAATCCAGATTGGTAACAACGGAGCGGATTATCTCTCCGAACGCCAGAGTTACAATAGCAAGATAGTCTCCCCTGAGACGGAGCGCAGGGATACCGATTATGATACCGAAAATGGACGCTGTAACTCCACCTATAAGAAGCGCAAGGGGAAATTCAATATACACCGGCAGGTCGCAGTAAACAGAGAACAGACAGCCGGCGTAAGCTCCTACGGACATAAATCCGGCATGACCCAGCGTAAGCTCTCCCAGAAAGCCCACCGTAAGATTAAGGGACACCGCCAGTATAATGTTTATTCCCACCGGAACAAGCAGTGACTGATAATGTCTTGTAAGAGTTCCCGACTTAACAAGGGCAAATATTATAAAATATATTGCTGCTACAGCACAGGCTGTAATTATTTTCTTTAAATGTTTTTTCATTTTTCCACCCCTATATTTTCTTTCGCAATGTTTTGCAGCGCAAGACCCGCAGCCTGAAATTCTTCGATTTTTGAGCAATCAGACCTTTTCCATACGTTTCTTGCCAAGAAGTCCTGTAGGCTTTACAAGCAGGACGACTATCAGAACGCCGAACACTATAGCGTCCGCAAGCTGAGTGGAAATATACGCCTTTGCAAGGCTTTCGATTATACCAAGGAGGATACCTCCCAACATAGCGCCGGGGACAGAACCGATACCTCCGAGAACAGCGGCAACGAAAGCCTTTATTCCGGGAAGCGAGCCTGTGTATGGTCCGACGAAGCCGTATGACGAGGTAAACAGAACTCCCGCAACAGCAGCCAGCGCAGAACCTATGGCAAAGGTAATGGAGATCGTTTTATTAACGTTTACTCCCATAAGCTGAGCCGCGCCCTTGTCCTCGGAAACAGCCAGCATGGCACGTCCGGTTTTTGTTTTATTTATGAAAAGGGTCAGGCAGATCATTATTATAATTGTCACGCCGATGGTAACGGCAGACTCTCCGGTAATGTCGATGCTTCCCAGCTTCATAGGCTTTATTGAGATGACTGACTCCACCTTGCGCTGATTTGAACCGAATATGAGCAGCGCAAGACTTTGCAGGAAATAGCTCACTCCGATAGCTGTAATGAGAACTGTCAAAGGAGACGCGTTTCTCAGAGGCTTGTACGCGATCTTTTCCACCACGATACCAAGCAGCGAGCACGCCGCCATACTGGTGATTATTGCAAGAGCCGGGGGAAATTTCAGCGTAGACACCGCCACTGACAGAGTGTACGCTCCCACCATTATAATGTCTCCATGGGCGAAGTTGAGCATTTTGGCGATACCGTAAACCATGGTATAACCAAGAGCCATAAGTGCATAGATGCTTCCCAGATTAAGTCCGTTGATAAGCTGTTCAACGAATTCCACTTAAAACCATTCCTTCCGTTTTTATGAATAGAAAAACTAAATCCCTTTTATACTATCCTCAGCCAAAAATAGACTATGTATATTTTTGGATTTGGAATTAGTATTATTATAACATTTTTTTCTGTGTTTTTCAATACATTTGGAGAATTTGTGATATAAATGCAAAAAAATCTCTTGACATATTCACCAAGAGACCGTATAATAATATTAAAGGGTACATCGGTAAACGGTGGCTCCCAATTATGTTAAGTTAAAATAGTCGCCTTTGGGAAGATGGGCGGCTATTTCTTTTTGCTATTGCTGCTTTGCATTATCTGAATGATGTTGCAGATGACAAGTATTAAAGTTAAAAACTCGTTCCATGTCATACAGCTCACCCCCATTTCTGGGAGAAGACTTCACCGCTTACCGCTTGCTGCGATATACCCTGTTGCCATATTATCATATTTTTTGACTCATGTCAATATATCCGGTAAAATTTTAAATGCAGATCGGACTGTATCATATCCGTCAAAAAAACCACACAAATTTTACATTGTTTTACCCTTAAAAATTTACTATGTTTTTCCCCTGTATGCTGTTGACAGTATATATAAAATATGGTATACTATAAACACTTGGACAACCTTTAAGTTGATCCCGTGAGATTGACAAGGCAGTCGCTTATTAAAACATCCCGCGCAGGACGCTGTATCCCATAATAAAGGTCGGAGTGTGCCTGCACGCGCAAATTTTATAAGCCCAACCATACCTGTCTGTCAGCCGCGGACAGGTATTTTTATACTAAGGCTCTATTGTATAGTTTGCTGCAGCGGGCAGTACATTGGGAGG
Organism: Oscillospiraceae bacterium; assembly: GCA_022511485.1. GTDB lineage: Bacteria > Bacillota > Clostridia > Oscillospirales > Ruminococcaceae > RGIG8773. Next base: position 13,766 of record JAFLUJ010000013.1, read on the forward strand.
TGTATTCTTTGGATAACGCCGTTCTTACACAAAAGGCGGTCATTATGGACGAAAACGCTATGACAAGAGCCGTTGCACGAATTTCCTACGAAATACTGGAGCGGAACAAGGGCGCGGAAGACCTGTGCTTTATAGGGATATTTTCCAGAGGGGTACACATCGCCGAAAGAATAGCCGCAAAGCTCGGTGAGCTGGAAGGCGCTGCTCCCGATGTGGGAAAGCTGGACATCACCGCATACAGGGACGATGAAAAACATTCGGACGGCGAAGACAGAACTGACATATCCTTTGATGTGAAGGATAAAAAAGTAATCATCGTGGACGACGTCATCTTCACCGGACGAAGCGCCAGAGCCGCCATCGACGCAGTAATGAAACGGGGCAGACCCCGGAACATCCAGCTTGCAGTGCTGGTGGACAGAGGTCACAGGGAGCTCCCAATACGTCCCGATTATGTGGGAAAGAACGTCCCCACTTCAAGGGACGAGGCTGTCAAGGTCATGATGAAGGAAATAGACGAAAACGATAAAGTAGTTATCTTAGAATGAGGAGGCTTCACAGTGGAAAGCATACTCTTTAAAAACGTCAGAGCAGTTGACGAAAACAAAGATACCATTTGTGACATTCTTATCGAATATGGTGAAATAAGGGAAATAGGCAAAGGACTGAACGTTTCCGCTGACAGAATAATAGACGGGGAAAACGGCAGACTTGCAGTCATGCCCGGACTGTTTGATATGCACGTCCATTTACGCGATCCGGGTCAGACCCACAAGGAGGACATCTACACCGGCTGTGCCGCCGCTCTTGCAGGAGGAATAACCGGCGTGGCTTGTATGCCGAATACCACCCCTCCCATTGATAATGTGGATACGGTAAAATATATCACTAAAAAAGCGGCGATAACCGGCGTCAGCGTTTATCCGGTGGGCTGCATAACACAGAGGATGGAAGGCCGTGAGCTTTACGACTGGACAGCGCTTGGAGTTAGAATGATCTCCGACGACGGCAGACCGGTAAAAAATGCGGAGCTTATGAGACGGGCTCTTGAACATTCAACCAGCAACGGATTGCTTGTGGCGTCCCACTGTGAAGACCTGGCTATCATAAACGGCGGCATAATAAATAAGGGAGAGATTTCCGAAAAGCTGGGCGTGGCAGGCATGGACAGACTATCCGAGGACAAGATCACCGCCCGTGAGCTCGAACTGGCGGCGTCCTGCAAGGCAAGGATACACATATGTCATGTATCCACAAAGGGCAGCGTGGAGCTTATCCGTAATGCAAAAATGGCTGGGATAAAGGTCAGCAGCGAGACCTGTCCCCACTACTTTACCTACACCGATAAAAAGCTCCTTTCAAGAGACGCAGACTACAGAATGAATCCTCCACTCCGGACAGAGGAGGACAGAGAGGCTATCATAAATGGTATCATTGACGGGACGATAGACTGTATCGTCACCGACCATGCTCCCCATACTAAAAATGAAAAGGCGGATTTCCTGACTGCTCCCAACGGAGTTGTGGGTCTGGAAACATCCCTGGCGGTAACGCTGACCAAGCTTTATCATACAGATAAGATCCCGCTGGACAGAGTTGTACAGCTTATGGCGGTGATACCAAGAAAGCTTCTGAGGATCCCCGTACCTAATATCACAAAGGGGACACAGGCAGATCTGGCAGTGGTAGACCTTGAAAAGGAGTGGGAGGTAGTTCCGGAAAAGCTCCACTCAAAATCCCGCAACACAGCTTTCAAGGGAGAATGGCTCAAAGGCAAAAATGTTATGACCATCGCAAACGGAAGGGTCAGATATGACAGTCTGAAGCCACCTGCTGCAAAGCATTAAGAACCACATAATATACTGCCCGCTACAGCAAGCTAAGCATTAGTTTGCTGTGCCGCCTCCGGCGGCTGAAAATCATAGATTTTGGCGGGCAGTATGAAGGTTGGCTCTGCGGCTGCGCCGCACCTCTGAGCAAAGCTCAGAGGTATTGCAAATCATTGCTTGATTTGCAATAGAGCCTAGTATAAAAAAGATCAGGAGTGATGAAAAATGTCATTTGACAGACTTATTGAAAAAATTATTGAAACAGGAAATCCAACAGTGGTGGGACTTGACCCCAAGCTTGAATATGTCCCCGAGTTTATCCAGAAGGGTGCATTTGCGGAAAACGGCGCTGACCTGAGAGGTGCAGCCCACGCAATATGGAGGTTCAACAAAGCCATCATTGACGAGATATACGACATCGTTCCCGCAATAAAGCCTCAGTCCGCTTATTATGAAATGTACGGCTACCATGGAATAAAGGCTCTGTATAAAACTATCTCATACGCAAAGAAAAAGGGTATGTTCGTTATCGTGGACGGCAAAAGAAACGACATCGGAGCGACCATGGAAGCATACTCTGCCGCTTACCTTGGCAGCACTTCTGTAAAAGGTGCAGAGTTTGAGGGCTTCGGTGCGGACGCTCTTACAGTAAACGGCTATCTCGGAACGGACGGTATCACTCCCCTTACAGACCTTTGCAAAAAGAACGACAAGGGGATCTTCGTCCTTGTAAAAACCTCCAATAAATCCTCCGGAGAGCTTCAGGACAGAGTTCTTGACGACGGAAAGACTATCTATGAGACCATGGGCGAGATGTGCGAAAAATGGGGAGAGGACTCCATCGGAAAATACGGCTACTCCGCAGTAGGCGCAGTTGTAGGAGCTACATATCCGGAGCAGCTGGAGGAAATGAGAAAGAAGCATCCCCACACATTTTTCCTTGTACCCGGCTACGGAGCACAGGGAGGCGGCGCAGAGGGCGTTGCAAAGGGCTTTGATGAAAAGGGTCTGGGAGCGATAGTAAACTCCTCCAGAGCTATAATGTGCGCATACCAGAAGGAGGGCTGTCCTCCCGAGGAATTTGCAGAAGCCGCAAAGCGTGAGTGTATAAGAATGAGAGCAGATATTACGGACATCGTTACGGCTCTGAAAGAGTAAAGGTAATCAATAATGGGATTCCAAAGGGGCTTCGCTCCTTTGGCGGAGTCCAGAGGCAGAGCCTCTGGTGGGGTGTGGGGCAAAGCCCCGCATAGCCTCAGGCGCTCCGCAAGGGGTGAATTCAAAAACAGTCCGGTGGACTGTTTTTGAAAAGGGGACGCCCTGTAAGAGAGGGCGTCCCCCTGCAGAAAAAGAAAGGATGATTAAATAAATGTCTTTATTCAATTTAGGCGACAAGGCGTATCTTATGCTTGCGGACGGCAGGATCTTCGAGGGATACTCCTTCGGCGCAAAGGGAACATCTTTCGGGGAAATAGTTTTCGCCACCGGAATGACCGGCTACGAGGAAACTCTGTCCGATCCCAGTTATTACGGTCAGATAGTTACACAGACATTTCCCCTTATCGGAAACTACGGCGTAAACGATCAGGACTATGAATCCTCCACCTCCGTAGTAAGCGGATATGTCGTAAGAGAGTGGTGCAATGCCCCCTCCAATTTCCGCAGCGAGGGAAATGTGGACGAGTTCCTTAAAAAGCATAATATCATCGGTATACACTCTATTGATACCCGCTCCCTTACAAGAATAATCCGTGAGCACGGCGTTATGAACGGAGTTATCACCACCGAAAATGTGTACGAGAAAAAGGAAGAGTTCCTTGAAAAGATAAAGGCTTTTAAAATAGTAAACGCTGTAAAATCAGTCACCGTAAAAGAAAAGGAAATATTCAAGGCAGACGATCCCAAATATGATGTTGTACTTTTCGACTTCGGATATAAATACAATATCCGTAAAGAGCTTCTCAAACGGGGCTGCAATGTTACAGTAGTTCCTGCGGGAACTACTGCGGAGCAGATAAAGGAAATTGATCCGGACGGTATAATGCTTTCAAACGGTCCAGGCGATCCCTCGGAGAATACGGACATCATCGCAAATCTCCGGGAGGTAAACAAGCTTGGTATCCCAACCTTCGGAATTTGCATGGGACACCAGCTCATGGCTCTTGCCAACGGAGGAAAGACTGAAAAGCTGAAATACGGTCACAGAGGAGCGAACCAACCTGTTGACGACATCGCTCACGACAAGACCTTCGTGACCTCCCAGAATCACGGATATGCTGTAATAAGCGAAAGCATTTCTCCCGACGTGGGAGAGGTCTCCCACAAAAACGCCAACGACCAGACCTGCGAGGGTGTACGGTATAAGAACTTCCCCTGCTTCACAGTCCAGTTTCATCCGGAAGCCTGCGGAGGTCCGCAGGATACTGCTTACCTTTTTGATGAATTTATTGATATGATGAAAAAGAACAAGGAGGACAAATAAAAATGCCGCTTAGAAAAGATATAAAAAAAGTCCTCGTTATCGGCTCAGGACCTATTATAATCGGACAGGCAGCCGAGTTTGACTATGCAGGAACACAGGCTTGCCGCGCACTTAAACAGGAGGGTCTCGAGGTCGTACTGATAAACTCAAACCCTGCTACGATCATGACCGATAAGGCTATGGCTGACAAGGTCTATATAGAACCTCTCACACTTGATGTCGTAAAGAAAATTATTGAGATCGAAAAGCCGGACAGCGTCCTTTCCACTCTTGGAGGACAGACCGGACTTACCCTTTCCATGCAGCTTGCAGAGTGCGGATTTCTTGACGAGCACGGGGTAAAGCTTCTCGGAGCTAATCCGGAAACTATCCATAAGGCTGAGGACAGACAGGCTTTCAAGGATACCATGGAAAAGATCGGAGAGCCATGTATCCCCTCCAAGGTCGTTGAGACTGTTGACGACGCTGTTGATTTTGCAGAAGAGATAGGCTACCCTGTAATTGTCCGTCCTGCATTTACTCTGGGAGGAACAGGCGGAGGTATCGCAGGAAACGAGGACGAGCTTCGGGACATCTCCACAAACGGTCTGAGACTTTCCCCTATCACTCAGGTACTTATCGAAAAATGTATCAGCGGCTGGAAGGAGATCGAGTTTGAGGTCATCCGGGACAGCAAGGGAAGCGTTATCACTGTCTGCTCAATGGAAAACTTTGACCCGGTTGGCGTTCACACCGGAGACTCCATTGTTATCGCTCCTGCGGTAACTCTTACAGATAAGGAATATCAGATGCTCCGTACAGCGGCGCTGAATATAATTTCCGAGCTTAAAGTCGAGGGAGGATGTAACTGTCAGTTTGCCCTCCATCCCACCAGCTTTGAATATGCTGTTATCGAGGTAAACCCCAGAGTTTCCCGTTCCTCTGCTCTTGCTTCAAAAGCAACAGGATACCCTATCGCAAAGGTTGCCACCAGAATTGCAATAGGCTACAGCCTTGACGAGATAATCAATCAGGTAACAGGAAAAACCTATGCCTGCTTTGAACCTGCTCTTGACTATGTAGTCGTAAAATTCCCCAAGTGGGCGTTCGATAAATTTGTTTACGCAAAGCGTACTCTTGGAACTCAGATGATGGCTACCGGTGAGGTAATGGCAATAGGTACTTCCTTTGAGCAGGCTATGATGAAAGCAGTCCGCTCCATCGAGCTTGGCATGGATACTCTTAATCTTAAAAAGCTGGAGCGTCTCCCCGATGACGAGGTAAAAAATCTTCTTTACAACGTTGACGATGAGCGCGCTTTTGCAGTGTTTGAGGCTCTTAAAAGAGGTATCCCCATCGAAACTATCCACGATATTACGAAGATCGACTGCTGGTTCTTATCCAAGCTCAACAATCTTGTGGAGCTTGAAAGATACCTTTCAGACGGCACTCTTACCGAGGAAAAATACGACCTTGCAAAAAGATACGGCTATCTTGACAGCACCATTGAGCGGATAAGCTCCCAGAAGTGTCCCAAGCGCACAAGGGCGGTGTTTAAAATGGTTGATACCTGCGCAGGAGAATTCAAGGCTGAGACACCATATTTTTACTCCACCTTTGACGAGGAGAACGAAGCTAAACAGTTTATCGAAAGCAATGACACCGGAAAGAAAAAGGTCATCGTTTTCGGTTCAGGACCTATCCGTATAGGACAGGGTATCGAGTTCGACTACTGCTCCGTACACTGCGTATGGGCACTTAAGGAAATGGGCTACGAGGCGGTTATCTGCAACAACAATCCGGAGACCGTTTCTACCGACTTTGACACCGGAGATCGACTTTATTTCGACCCCCTCACAAAGGAGGACGTGGAAGCTATCATCGAGACCGAGCAGCCATACGGAGTTGTTGTACAGTTCGGCGGACAGACCGCCATCAAGCTGACCAAGCACCTCCACGAAATGGGAGTGAACATTCTCGGAACATCCGCAGACAGCATTGACGCCGCCGAGGACAGAGAGCGTTTTGACGAGCTTCTCAATAAGTGCGGAATTCCCCGTCCGTCAGGACACACTGTAATGAACACCGAGGAAGCACTGAAAGCCGCCGAGGAGCTTGGCTATCCCGTACTTATGAGACCCTCCTATGTTCTGGGTGGTCAGAATATGATAATCGCACACTCCAATCAGGATATTATCGAATATATGGAGATAATAATGAGAGGCGGTCTTGAAAATCCCGTACTTATCGACAAGTACATGATGGGCAAGGAAGTGGAAGTAGACGCTATCTGTGACGGAACGGATTATGTTATCCCCGGTATCATGGAGCATATCGAAAGAGCGGGAATACACTCCGGAGACTCAATTTCCGTATATCCTGCGCTTACTCTCACAAAGAAGATCAGGGAAACTATCATCGAGTATACACGCCGTCTTGCAATGGAGCTTAAGGTCATCGGTCTTGTAAATATCCAGTACGTTGTTTATAACGACGAGGTTTACGTTATCGAGGTAAATCCCCGTTCTTCAAGAACAGTACCCTACATTTCAAAGGTAACGGGCGTTCCTATGGTGGACATCGCAACAAAGATAATGCTTGGGGAAAGCCTTAAAGAGCAGGGATACACAAGCGGACTTTACAAGGAAGCAGACTTCATAGCAGTAAAAGTCCCGGTATTCAGCTTTGAGAAGCTCCACGACGTTGACACTGCCCTTGGTCCTGAAATGAAATCCACAGGCGAGTGTCTCGGAATCGCAAGAAGCTTCGAGGACGCCCTCTATAAGGGACTTGTTGCCGCAGGGTACAATCTTGAAAAGAAGCGTGGCGGCGGAGTGCTTATTACCGTCCGTGACACCGACAAGCAGGAGATACTTTATGTGGCTGAGAAATTCGAGCACCTTGGCTTTGATATTTACGCAACCAGCGGAACGGCTTCCATGCTGAATCACAACATGGTGGCAACCAACGTGGTAAAGAGAGCCTCCGAAGAGAAGCCAAATGTTATGGATCTCCTTGACAGCGGCAAGGTGGATTATGTTATCTCCACATCGGCAAAGGGACGTATCCCTGCTTTCGACAGCGTAAAGATACGCCGCAAGACTGTAGAGCGTTCCATCTGCTGTCTCACTGCAATAGATACTGCGAACGCCGTTGCAGATATACTTATCATGGGTAAGAAGATCGACGAAATGGAAATGGTGGACATCACAAAAATATAATAAAGGATAAATTTATATGAGCGACGATTTTAATTATATCGAGGAGTTTCTGAAAGATCCCGAAGGCTGTCTCGACAGCTTTTGGGACTGCGAGGCTCTCATGTGGGTAGACTGGCGTTCGGAGGACGATTATATTCTTGATCTGTTCAATGAACGTCTTGCAGAGGAAGACCAGATAGCCTTTGAGGTAAGCGACGGCTACGATAATATATTTATTATCAGGAACGGCGAAAAGAACAGGATACCCTACAAAGATACAGGCTGGGAGAGAGACGTTACCGTCAGAGCGGCAGCTGAATGTATCCAGCCAAAATATCAGTTAAGGCATTTTACCGGATCAGCAGGAACAGACGGAGGCGCATTCTGCATTATTCCAACCGAAGAATGGAAGCAGCTTGAAGAACGATTCGGAGCAGAATTTACTGAAAAGTATTTTGCTCCCGTCAAGCCTGACAGTGTTATTTTCGGCTGCTGAAAAATCCGTGAGCTGTATATTAATACTAATTCCAACTCAAGCAATAGACATAAACTGTTCTGTTGTCCCCGCCGCAGGAAAAGGCGGCAGTCAAAACCTACTATTTTGACCGGATTAGTATTAAACGCGCAATATATAAAGTACATATAAGTGGAACGGAGAGTGAATAATGAAAAACGAACTTTTTGAAGAGGAAAATCTTAAAGCTGAGGACAGAGAAGCTCAGCTTATAAACCGATACCTCATAGTAGGATGGACTGTTGTCAATACGATCCTTTTTGCTGCATATCTTATAGAAGCTATAAAGGGTATGCGCTCTCATTTATATTTTGCCATCTTTATGGCGGTAATATGGATCCCTGAGCTTGTGGTTTTTATCTTGTATAAAAAGAAGCCCTATAATCATCGGCTTAAAAATTATATAATAGAGGGTTATGTTATCATGTACTCCTTTGTACTGATAACCGGATATTCTGTAATAGTGTTCACATATATTCTGCCGCTGCTCTCAATGCTTATCCTTTACCATGACAAAAAGCTCATATTTCGGATGGGTATAGTTGCTCTTGCAATGAATCTGCTCTTTATAGCAATACGATTTTTCAACGGCATGATCACTGTCGACAACAGCAGCGAATATGAGATCGAGATCGGTATTCTGATACTTTGCTTCGGCGGATGTTACATGGGATCAGGTATATACGATAACATCAACAGGACAAACCATAGTTATATGAAAAAGCTCAATGACGATGCTGAGTTTATTCAGGAGCTTACCCTGCAATCCATTACAGCTATTGTAAATACCATCGACGCAAAGGACGAATATACAAAGGGACATTCCCAGCGTGTAGCGGAGTATTCCTATCAGATCGCTAAAGAGATGAAAATGAACGAGTATGACGCACTGAACATCAAGTATGTTGCACTTCTCCACGATATAGGAAAAATAGCTATCCCG
>JAFLUJ010000080.1 GCA_022511485.1 Oscillospiraceae bacterium
TGTCCTTATAGCCTTGTTTTCTGTAAAAATGCTGAGCGCTTTCATCAGATTGCGTTGAAGTCATTACAAGATCATGACCCAATGCTTTCATATCAGCTTCCCAGTATTCCAGAAGCTTTTTTCCATACCCCTGATGCTGATAATTTCCATCAATAAAAATAAGATTGCAGAATGGAATACTATCCCAAAATAAATTATATCTCAATATTCCTATATAAGTATCATTGTCAAGCAAAATATACCCCATTTTATCCCTTATTTTCCTTGAATATTCCGATTCAGACAAATGTCTATCCAGACTAAACCAGAAATTTTTGTCATCTTCTGCCGCATGTTTTATAATTGTCATATTTTGCCTCCACATCAATTCGTACATATATAAAATTATTATACCATTAAATGTGATTTTCGTCAATAATTAAATAATTAATATTTACTGCATTGATCTCATTGGAGGTACTCTTGAGAAATTAACATTATAAAAATATGGGGAGCCGCTACAACCATAAAATGGTACAACTCCCCCTTAAAATTATTCATTTTCAGCACTGACCGTCCGGCTTGAAAGGAACAACATCCTTTATCGCCTCCACAGCGGTGATCTCACAGTTTCCGTTATCAATGTCAATAAGACGGTACTTGTTATTCCCCATGTTAAGCTCCTTCATGTAACTGAGCTGACGGTGTCCGTGACGGGATTCTATACGCTCCACCAGATCGTGACGATCCTCCTCTTTAAGAGCGTAAACCAGATCGACGGAAGCCTGATCTGCAGCGAGGATGTCCAATGAAGCAACAATACCAATGTTTGGAGTAACTACCGGAGCAGCATCCACACCCTCACAGTCGCAGGAAACGGACATATTTCTCAGGACATTCACAAAGCTGATGTTTTTGTCAAAGTGGTCAACAACAGCCTTTGCGGATTCTGTCATTCTCTCCATAAATTCTTCCTGACCAATATCCCACATATCGTCCGAACCGGGAGTTGTGTGTATCATACCCTTTCCGATACGTCCGTCCGCGCAGCCGATGCCTATATTTTTTACCGAGCCTCCGAAACCGCCTTTTGTGTGTCCCTTAAAATGGGTCAGAACAAACAGAGAATCATAGTTCAGAATATTTTTGCCCATGTGCATTTCAGTGAACCATTTTCCATCCTTGACCGGCAGCGGAGCACTTCCGTCCTCGTCCATAATATCCACCGGACAAAATGTCCAGCCGTTTATTTTCAGAGTTTCCCTGTGCTGCTCCGTGGTGTAGCGGTCTCCATCATAGTAGCTGTTGGTCTCAACTACAGTCGCCTCTGGGAGGTCATTTTTAATAAGCTCCTCCACCCATGAACGTGGAATTATGTTCGGACCGTTAGGCTCTCCTGTATGAAGCTTGATACCAACCTTTCCGGTGATGTTTCTGCTTACAAGACCGAATATTTTACGCAGTCCCTCTTTTGAAAGGTCTCTTGTGAAGTAAACAACGGACTCATCTCCTGTGCGGTCAGAATATGGAACATAGTGGTCTCCACCTGTTCCCGGTACTGGTTTTGAATTTGACATAGCTGCTCCTCCTTAATTTTTATTAAAATTATGTTTTTCCATCGAATATATTATACAAATTTATTCCAATTGGCTTTTTAGAATATCCACATTTTGGCTCTCATCTTCAACTAATTGCTTTATCCGCTCAGCAATTTCAGTCATATGTTGGATATATTTAGGTAAAACAGAAAATGATACAATATCGTAATCTTCATCATACATCATTACGAAAGGAATACCGTTATATTCACAATCAAACGCGGTACTCCATATAAGCCGATGACAATGTTCTTTCTTGCAATAAAACATTCCGAACTTGTGTAACAAAGAAATAAAAAAATGTAACTCCACGCCATCCCAGTTTTCATGCTGATCAAAAAACACATTCGGAATATAATCTTTAAGGTAGAATGAAATATCAAAGCAATTTGTGTAACCTGATTCAGATTTAGTATATTTTATTTCTACCATAGCTTTCGTCCTTTCTCCGTCGATCCTGTATGATTCTATTATACAACCTACGCCAAGAAATGTCAATCATTTGAAAAGCTTTTCACAAACTTTGCAGAATATCTTAAAATTATATTTCTAAAAAATTAAGTGCCACCAAAATAAATTGGCAGCACTCTTATTGATTTTAGCAGTCACATTCTTCTGCTTTAACAACAGGTTCACAGCATCCGAACTTGGTAGTTTCATCGCCGTTAGCCTGAGGGAAGAACTGTTCTGTAGGAAATTCGATCCTGTCGAATACATCACAGGGAGCTTCGGAAGAAGCTGCTGTTGAGCAATCCTTGCAGGGAATGCAGTAATCGTAAGCAGGAACGATCAGCGATACAGGACGTGAAAGCTGGATAATGGAGAACAGACCCAATGAAACAGCAAGAACTCTTTCGTAGCTGGGACGAGGAGGTCTGTGATCACAGCCGCAGTCCATAGGCGGTCTCGGTGGTTCACAGCCGCAGTCTGCAGGTGGCATAGGCATTGGGAAGTAGCAGCACTTATCGGATGGCATCGGAGGTCTGCAAACGCTGTTTGCCGTACCGGCAGGGACACAGATAAGCTTAGCATCCAGAGCCACAGGGTCAACAACATGGATCGTTGCCTTAGGCATACTTGCCGGGGAGTTGTTTGTGCAGAAGTTGCAGGCATTGTTGTCAAGGGGTGTAGGAGTAAAATCCTGCTCGCTTGTAAATACCTTAGCATTGCCCTCTCCGCCGTAAAGGATAACTCTCTTGTTCCATAACGCAGTACCATAAAGCAGCGTTCCGGACTGAGGCTGACAGAAGCCCTGTGTAAATGCTTCCGCAGTTACCTTAAATCTGTAAGTAATGTCAACCGAGTAATAACCCGATTTAAAGGGAACCGTATCAACTGAAATACAGGTTGCTTCAACCTCTACACAGCGTGTTCTGATTATGTTCATATCGTCCGTGATCTCGGGCGAGTCCTCGCTGAGCGTGATCGGCAGCTCATAAATGCAGTCACGATCGGAGCAGCTGTCAAAGACCCGCTGAACTTCAATGCAAACCGCTTCTTTAAAGCAGTTATTTCTATCGCTCATATAAATCCTCCTATGAAAATATTAAAGTATTAAAACTTCAATATATACTATTCACATGAGCGATAAAAAGTTACAGGATTAAGTGTTTTTATCAGTCTGGTGGAATTCCTTAAGATTGCCTATTTTTTCGTTTCTTTCATCAAGGATCCTTTCCACCTCTGTCCATTCAAGTCCCTGATTTACCGCCAGTACCATTATATGATAGATAAGATCGTTTATTTCGTTCATAAGCTCGTCGTTATCTCCGTTTTTAGCCGCAATAATAGTTTCGGAAGCTTCCTCCCCTATCTTCTTGCAGATCTTGTCCACACCCTTTTCAAAAAGGTAGCAGGTATAGGACTTTTCAGGAGCTTCCCCCCTGTCAAACGCCGCCTTCCGGGCTTTTATTACCTCAAAAATTTCATGATAGACTGTCATTTTTCATTCTCCTTTACTTCATTCAGATTTATTAATTTCATGCTGTCCATATCAAGCTCACGATAGTAACAATTGTTCGCTACTCCGTTATAGCTTGTATGACATATATTTCCCTTGTCCGGAGTGACCTGATACACCAGAGAGTTCTGCTCACAGTTCACAAAAATACGATTAAGAGTAAATGTGTTACCGGATTCCGCACCCTTGAACCAGAGCTTGTTTCTGGAAGTGCTCCAGAAAACAGCTTTTTTCAGACGGATAGATTCTTTCAAAGCTTCCTCATTGGTATACGCAATAAGAATAACTTCCCTTGTGTTTATATTCTGAACAGCAACAGGAATAACATGATTTTCATCGGATATTCCGTTTATTTTGTTCCAGTCAAGAATAAGCTTATCGGTCTCTTCGATCATACCCATTATTTTTATCAGTCCTTTCCTTTTTCATTGAAAAATGCCAATACTCTTTCGTTAAAATCCTTTGCTTCCTCGTACGCTGCGTGACCTAAATCATCATACATATAAATTTCACAGTCTAATTTTTCTGCAATTTCCTCCGATGCTTTTCCTGTTACGATCTTGTCCTGCCTCCCTCCGATCACCAGAACAGGACATTTTATTTTCTCAAGTTCATCATATGCGTCGTGTCCAAGGCAGGAATTAATTTGTACAAGAAAACGTTCGTAATTCTTCGGCTTACCGATCGACCCTAATATCGGATAGATCAAACGATATTTCTTCAAGTATTTTTCTGAATATGAATTTTCCGCAGTGTTGATCATCAGCTGTTTGTGATTGCCTTGTTCTGCAAGCTCTATCCATTTTCCCAGCACTTGCTTTACAGCATCGTTCTGCTTTGAAAGCGTGACCGCCAGTACGAGCTTTTCAACCAGATCCGGATGATCTATAGCAAGATACTGGGAGATCATTCCCCCCTGAGAAACGCCTAAAACCATAGCCTTTGAGATACCAAGCTTTCTCATAGCCTTCGCCTGGTCGTCAGCCATGTCTCTTGTAGAATAGCCCTCATTAAGACAATTTTTTCTGCTGAAAACATATACTCTGTAGTCATCAGCAAACATCCGATATGAAAACGCCATCGGTACAGCCAGTCCCTTGACCGTAGCTAATCCGTCGCCTCCGCCGGGGATCATGACTAAATTTTTGCTCCCTTTTCCGAAAGAGATATAATCCATTTCTGTATCGCCGATTTTCAATGTAAGATTTTTTGCATTATATAACATATAAACACGTCCAACTAATAAGCTATTTGTCTAAGACAATTCAGCATATCGGTTTTTGCCTCATGATAATAGATAACGTGTGCCATAGTATCCTTTACCTCGGATATGCCCATCTCTATTTCATCTTCGGAACACTCAATACCTAACGAGCGCTTGACATTGTATTCTAACCACTCCAGCCTGCCCTGATTGCTGTTATAAACTGTTTCCCAATCGGACGGCAATTCTCCTCCCGCTTTTGCATAGGAGTATATAAATGAACCAAACATCTCAAAATCAATACTGCATTTTTCATATCCTGACCAGCACAAAGCCAACTCATAGGATTCCATTATCGGACTGGAATAAGAAAGACACTCCAGATCAATAATAAGACAATCATTTCCCGACCATAATACATTTTTACTGTCCATATCATTATGACAAATCGAAATAACAGAGGGAATTTTTTTCATTGCCTCATTTCCGATAGCCTGGCTCTCATAAAGCAAAGTCCGATTATCTCTAAGCAGATGGTGAAGCTCCCTGTTTTTATGTTCAAGCTGCTTTATATAACTATCCCAGTCAACTGAAATTTTGTCCTTGTTATAAGGAGCTTCTTTCCGGTCTATTTTATGTATCTGAGCAAGCAGAGCGCCGATCTTTTCACAGTGATATTTCTGAATTTCTTCACTCTTTAAAGCTTTTCCGTCATACCATTTAAAGAGATAAAAGAACTGACCGTCTGTCTGCTGCATTTTTTTGCCGCCCAATATCATAGCCGGAAGAATGGGAATATTGTTTTCCTCTAATTTTCTTTCCAGACTTTCCGCCATACGGTAATTTTCCATTGCTGTTTCCCTTTGCATGACATACGGATTTAGCAGCTTGACAGCATATTTTCCCTTTTCCGTAAACAGAGAATACATTTTATGCATAAATCCACCTTTTAAAGGAGCAGGCTCACTTTCTAATGTCCCTAAATCGTATCGCTGACATATTTGATTTAATATATCCGAAACCATAAAATTCTCCAATATTTTTTGCCCTATACTTATATACTATCATAAAAATCATTAAGCAATGCAGAAAGCTTTTCCGGAGCATCAATATTTACTTCATGTCCAGAATCGCTGACTACTTTAAGTTCACTGTTTTCCAGAATATCAGCTAAATTCACGGACGCCTTTTTATTGGCATTGTCCTTTTCCCCATAAGCAACAAGAACCGGACAGGAAATATTTCTGACAAACCCACTAAAGTCAAGTTCAGACATTGTTTTACATAACCCAATAAAATCTGTCTTTTTAAATCCAATAGACTTAAACATAGAATCCGGCATAAAACGAAAAAGAATATTCTGAAATTTCAGCAATCCTTTCGGCATTTTATACTGAGCAGCAATAAGCACCAGCGAATTTATTTTCTCCGGATGATCAATAGAATAATTCAAAGCAAGTACAGCGCCAAGTGACAACCCGCACAAATCAAGAAAGTTATCAAATTTACTGCACATATCTGAAAATTCGTCATATAAGCTTTGATAGCAAACCTCCCTGCCATGAAGCATATCCGCAAGGTCGGGACATATAATATCTTCACTATATTTCAATTGCGAAACTGTTTTATCCCAGCTTGACGGAGACTGCCCTAATCCGTGAATAAATATTTTTTTCATGTCATTTCTCCTGCACATAATATATGAGAAACATATTTACCATTTCACTCTGTTTATGGTTTTAGGTTTCCGGTACTCCTCCATATATTCAAGTATCCGTTTCTTTTCATCTTCTGTTAATTTTTTATTTGTATCAAGGAAGCTTTTCAGTTTATCCCAACGTTTTAATATAAACAATACTGCCGCTATGAGACAAGCCCTGCCGTTGCTGAAATCATCCCGCTGCATAAAATGAAATTCCTCATTTTCGTCCCCATCAGGATATAGGTCAAAGTATGCTTCAAGCTTTTCCAGAGAGTTAAATTTATCATAGAATGAAGAAGAATACTTGATAAAGTCCTGGGCAATAAATTCTGCATAATCTTCTATCGAAAGATCAGGACAATATTTTTCCCACATTACATCATGTCCCGGAATTACATTAATAAACGGTATGAACCCTGTAGCCCACCTGGGAGCGTCAAAATAATTGCAGAAATGACATACCAGTTTATCAGCACGCACATACTGAAACGCCAATGAGCAGGACAGCGTATATGATTCCTCAGAAGAATATTTGTCTTTCTTGAAATAAACAAACAAATACTGAACACAACGATTTACTTTTCTGTACAAACAGCTTGTTTTCCTGACTTTAAAGCCTGTTTCAGCCAGTAATTCACCTAACTGTAATGTTAATAGCCTGTTATAGTCCTTTATTTTCATAAAAGAATCTCCGTAACATCAAGTCATAGCCTTACAGGAATGTTATTCTTTTTCAGATCCTGCTTTACCTCTCCCACAGTGAGCTCCCTAAAATGGAACAGGGACGCCGCAAGAGCCGCCGAGCAGTCAGTCTTAATAAACGCGTCCGCGAAATCGGATAGCTTTCCTGCACCTCCGCTGGCAATAACGGGGATCTTAACAGCTCTGCAAACCGCGTCCAGCATGGGAATGTCAAAGCCCTCCCGCACTCCGTCAGTGTCAATGGAGTTAAGACATATCTCCCCTGCACCAAGCTGTTCGATCTTCTTCACCCACTCGATAAGATCAAGCTTCATATCGATCCTTCCGCCGTTTATGTAGACCGTCCACTTGTTATCTGAGACCTTCTTTGCGTCAATTCCCACACAAATACATTGTGATCCGAAAATATCCGCCCCCTCCTTTATAAGTCCCGGATTCTGCACAGCCTGTGAGTTTACGGAAACTTTGTCCGCACCGGCTCTAAGAGTGTCCCTTATATCGTCTACAGTCTTTATTCCGCCGCCGACAGTCAGCGGGACAAATACTTTCTTAGCAGTTTCCCGGACAACATCCAGCATAACTCCCCTGCCTTCGTGGGAGGCTGTTATATCATAAAAGACAATTTCGTCCGCACCCTGCAAATTATATTCATAGGCGCATTCCACGGGATCGCCTACTTCCTTTATTCCTTCAAAATTTACCCCCTTGACCACCTTTCCGTCACGGACATCAAGACA
>JAFLUJ010000081.1 GCA_022511485.1 Oscillospiraceae bacterium
GCTTCTTTTGTGACCGGGTGCAGTTCCTCCGGTTCGGCTGATGCGGATATTCAGACATCTTCCCAGATCCGGGAAGATCAGACCGAAGCAAGCGCTCCTGATAACGGATCAGTCTCCAAAGGATTTTACGTTGAAGGAACAAAGCTTTTTGACGCAAACGGAAACGAATTTATCTTCCGTGGGATAAACCACGCTCATACATGGTTCAAGGATATGGACGACACGGCTATACCCGCTATTGCCGAAACAGGTGCAAATTCCATACGGGTAGTATTTGCCAACGGTATACAGTGGGGAATGGACAACAAGCCAGCTCTTGAAAAGGTCATAAATATGTGCAGGGACAACAAGCTTGTGGCTGTTGTGGAAGTACACGACGGAACAGGCGATGACAGCATCCAGACCCTTGAAAAGATAGCCGATTACTGGGTGAATATGAAGGACGCTCTTATCGGAAATGAGCAGTACGTTATCCTTAACATCGCAAACGAATGGGTCGGCTCATGGAACAGTGAAATATGGCGGGACGGCTATGTTTCCGTTATACCCAAAATTCGGGAGGCAGGTATAGAAAATACCATCATGGTGGATTCCGCAGGCTGGGGACAGTACGGAAAGTGCATTCAGGACTACGGAAAAGAGGTCTTTGATTCCGATCCTCTGGCAAATACGATGTTTTCTGTTCATATGTACGGCTCTGCGGGAAAGAATGAAAAAACTATAAAGTCCAATATTGAAGGAGCAACAGATCAGGGACTTTGTATCTGCGTAGGAGAATTCGGGTATAATCATTCCGACGGTGATGTGGACGAGGACTATATCATGCAGTACTGTACCGAAAACGGCATAGGATACATGGGCTGGAGCTGGAAGGGCAACGGCGGCGGAGTGGAGTATCTCGATCTGGCTGACCAATGGGACGGCTCAGTACTTTCTGAGGATTGGGGAGAAAAGCTCATCAACGAAGAGAACGGTATCAGGTCTACTTCAAAGATATGCAGCGTCTTTGAATAATTTATACTATGTCTCGATCAAAATATTGACATTTGTCATAAAAAATGATATAATCGGAATGAGAACTTGTTCTCATAGAATAAGTTCTGACTTTACAGCAGAAAATCGGTGATCATATGAAGAACAAAAACATTTTTCAAAGCATTCGCTGCGCACTTCGCGGAATGAAAAGTGGATTTGTCACAGAACATAATTTTAAAATATATTCTGTTATTGCAATTGTTTTTCTCATAATAAATATAATTATTTCAGCCGGGGCTTACGATTATGTCATCCTTGTCATTCTGACCTGCTCTGCTTTTGCTGCCGAATACATAAATACAGCAATAGAACGCATTTGTGACCGTTTTTATGATGAAAAAGACAATGATATAGGATTCATAAAGGACATAGGCTCGGCGGTGGTTCTTATATCGGGATTTGCCTTTTTTATCGGGGAGGGAATAATTATTATTTCAAAGCTGTTATGATTATAAAAATGCTCGTAACAATGACGCCGGTTATTCTGGCAGGGATAATGAATATGCTGTTTGTCAGAACGTACTTTTGCAAAAAACATAATGCTCCTATCGATGCCGGAAAGCTCTTCTTTGACGGAAAAAGGCTCTTTGGGGAAAACAAGACCTGGACAGGCTTTTTCGGAATGATCGCTGCGGGCGCTGTTTCCCAGACCTTTTGGGGAATTATTTGTCTGACCATGCTTCCGGATCTGAACTATTTTTATGAATATCATAAAAACACTATCCTCTTCAATCTGGCAGCAGGAGCGTTAGTCGGATCTGCATATGTTCTGTTTGAGCTTCCCAACAGCTTTATAAAGCGAAGACTGGATATTCCCTGCGGAAAAACAGACAAAGGGATAAAGGGAATAATATTTTTTCTCGTTGATCAGATAGATTCGCTTATAGGAGTGGGATTGGTTTTTGCGGCGATCTGTCCGATGCCGGTATGGCAGTATTTCTTGTATATCCTGCTTGGAGCGGCAATCCACATTGCAGTAAATCTTATTCTTTACAAAATAAAAATACGCAGGAATTTTTGAGGAAATTATGATAGGAAAATATAACCCATCGGTGATCTTAACATATATCGGAGTATGCATTTCCATAGCCGGAATGGCTCTGGTATTCCGCGGAAATCTTTCCGCGGCAATGATATGCTTTATTTTTGCGGGGATATGCGATCTTTTTGACGGAGTTATCGCGCGGAAATGCAAACGTACAGAAGAAGAAAAGCAGTTCGGAGTGCAGATAGATTCCATGGCGGATATGATCTCATTTGTGGCATTCCCTGTTGTAATAGGACTGAATTCCGCAGGTGAAGATCTGTGGCTGACTGTTCCTGTAATGATGCTGTATTCTCTTTGCGGAATAATAAGGCTGGCATGGTTCAATATGACCACAAACTCCGAGGGAAACAGAAAATATTATGACGGACTTCCCGTAACCTATTCAGCGCTGATCTTTCCGCTTCTGTGGCTGCTGAACGGATATGTCAGCGAATTTCTGTTTTCGATTTTGTGGACAGCAGCATACATCGTGACAGCATTTTTATTTGTGCTTAATATAAAGATCCGCAAGCCCACAGGCGTATGGTATGTTATTTTCGGCGTACTTGCGATCACAGTTGCTGCCGTTATAATTGTTAAAGAAGTGCTATGAAAATTTACGACAGAAAATCAGGTGTTTACACCGAAGAAAAGGAATACGGAAAGAAAAAGCTTGAATTTCTTTATAATACCCTATTGGGAAGGATCTTGCTGAAGCTTGTTTTTGCGAGAAAATATTATTCTGTTATCAACGGTATATTTATGAAAAGCAAAAGCTCCGTGAAAAAGATCGCGCCCTTTTTAGAGGAATATTCCATATCTCTTGAAGACTGCGAAAAAACAGAATTCGCTTCATTTGATGATTTCTTTACACGGAAAAAGAAAAGATATTTTTCCTCCGAAAGTGAGGAGCGGTTGATTTCTCCTGCGGACGGAAGACTTTCGGTGTTTGAGATAAACGAAGACCTGACACTGAAAATCAAAAACAGCATTTACACTCTTGAGGAGCTTACGGGAAATAATGCAGATCTGTCCCCATATAAGGGCGGGATATGCCTTGTATATCGTCTGGCAGTTGAAGATCATCACAGATACGTTTTTGTAGATGATGGTGTCGTCCGGGATACCAAAATCATAAAGGGAGAGCTTCATACTGTGAGACCTATATCGGAAAAATACCGTGTTTTCAGCCGGAATCACAGAGTATGCACGATCATGGACACTAAGCATTTCGGCAGGATGATCCAGATAGAAGTGGGAGCGCTCCAGGTAGGAAAGATAAACAATCATCCGGTGAAAAGCTTCAGGAGACTGGACGAAAAGGGATATTTCAGTTACGGAGGCTCTACGATAATACAGATATTTGGAAAGGATTCTGTGGAAATAGACAGTGACATAACCGAAAAGGACTGCGAAGTCCTTGTACGGACAGGTGAAGGTATCGGCACAAAAAAAGAGGTTCTCTAAGGGAGAAATATCTATGCTGAAAAGATTGAATATTTACTTTAAGGAAATGTATCCGATCATACCTCGGCTTCTGCTGGGAATAATTATTTTTGGTGAAATATATTTTATTGTTATCCTGAATAACGGCATAACAGATTTCCAGATAAATATACAGGAATTTATCGGCGGATTTACGGTATTCAGCTTTCTGTTGTTGCTGCGAATTGCGGACGACTTCAAGGATTACGAGCTGGACTGCCGGCTGTTTTCTGAAAGACCACTTCCGTCGGGACGGGTGAAAAAAAGCGATCTGGGCATCTTCGTGGGAATCCTTATCGCTGTGACAGTGACCCTCAACGTTGTTTTTATGAACAACTTCGGATTTTTTCTGTTCCTTTATATTTACGGAACGCTGATGTCACTGTGGTTTTTCCACAAGAAAAAAATTCAGAAAAGTCTGCCTCTTGCCCTTGTGACCCACAACCCTGTCCAGATGATAATGAATATATACATAATTTCATTTACCTGCATTAAATATGGACTGGATTTCTTTACATGGACAAATTTCCTTGCAGCGTGGACGTTATACTTTCCTGCACTTATCTGGGAGGTCTCCCGGAAAATAAGAGCTCCCAAGGACGAAACAGAATATGTCACATACTCCAAACTTTTCGGTTATAAGAGATCCACTGTCTTCGTGCTGATCCTTACATGGGTGGATATTCTCACAAACGTGCTTCTTGTATGGAATCTTAATAAAATTTCCATTGCCGCACTGCTTCTCAATACGGGATGGATGACATGGAAATTCGCTCAGTTTATAAAAGATCCGGAAAGGTTCAGAATAGTCGATAAGGTGGAACGCTATACATACATTCAGGAAACCATGATGCTGCTTACTATCGCGGCATATATAATGTTCGGGAAAATATAACGCTATGATAATTACGAAAGAAAATTTCAGACAATATAAAACCGGAGCAAAAGCAGAAAATCTTTTTATCATGCAGGAAAACGGCATAAACGTGCCTGAGTTCTTCTGCACGGATATAAGCTGCGCTAAAGAAGCCTCAGATCATGCTTTAAAAGAATTTTCCGAAACAAGCTTGTTTTCGGTAAGATCGTCCTCCTCAGCCGAGGACAGCGAAAACGCTTCCTTTGCAGGACAGTTCCGCACATATCTCAATGTCAGGCGCAGGGATATTGAGGAATACATAAAAAAGACTGCACAGCCTATGGAAACGGAGGGTTTTAAGGAATACTGTCAAAAAAACGGAATAAGCACAGAGGATATTCAGATAAGCGTAATTGTGCAGGAAATGATCTCTGCCGATATTTCCGGAGTTATTTTTACCGCTAATCCTCAGGGACTGTTAAATGAAATGGTGATAGCGGTCGGAAACGGTACTGGAGATAATGTTGTGGAGGACAAGACCGACACCACAACATATTATTACAATACAACTGACCGGCAGTATTACTATGAGAAAAAAGGAAGCTCTCCCCTTCTTGATAATATTCTCCTTGAAGAGATCATATCCGTATCCGAAAGAATACGGGAAATTTTCGGACATGAGTGTGATATAGAATTTGCCGTAAAGGACGGGATCCTTTACATTTTACAGGCAAGGCCGATCACTACGCTGACCCAAAGCAGTTCACCGATAATTCTTGACAACAGCAACATTATGGAAAGCTATCCGGGAATCACCCTGCCTCTTACACAAAGCTTTATCAAAGACGCTTATTACTGCGTTTTTCGCTCGGTACTGCTGCGGCTTACCCATGAAAAGGACACCGTTGCAAAGGCTGACAACATTCTGCGAAGCATGGTTGACGCCTGCAACGGACGGATCTATTACCGCATAAGCAACTGGTACGATATAATTATGTTTCTGCCGTTCAGCAAAAAAATAATTCCTGTCTGGCAGGAAATGCTGGGCGTAAAAACAAAAACGGTAACGGCTCATTCCGATATTAAACCGGGCTTTGTAACTCATGCAAAGGTAACGCTTTCTTTTTTTGATCTTATTATAAAATGTCCTAAGCTTATGGAAGAGCTGGACAGATATTTTTCCGACATTCTTGAAAAATTCCGCTCCGTTGATATTTCATCTGCTTCGGATACCGAAATTCTGGAGCATTATCAGAATATAAAAAATATGGTTGCGGAAAAATGGGATATAACCCTTGTAAATGATATGTACTCGTTTATTTATACCGGACTTCTCAAAGCATATCTTAAAGCAAAAAAAATTTCCGATATTGAAGAAACAGCAAACCGTTACATTTCGGGACTGAACGGGCTTGAAAGCATGAAGCCTGTCAATTCGCTTATCCGGCTTGCAGAAACTGCAAAAAAGGAAAACCGAATTGAACGTCTCAGAAAAATTTCCTCAAATGAGGATTTTTACAATTTTGTTTCGGAGGAAAATGACAGCTTTTCCGAAAAGCTTACAGAATATATCGAACAGTACGGAGACCGTAATGTAAATGAGCTTAAGCTTGAAAGCAAAACGTTCCGTACAGACCCTGTTTTGTTGATAAACTCTGTCCTGGAATATGCTGAAAACGGAACCTCCGTCGTTCAGGAGGAAGAGATCACAGTCCCGAAAGGAATTACAGGAGCTCTTGCAAGAAGGGCGGCTCTGGGTATCAAAAACCGCGAAAGATCAAGACTTCACCGAAGCAGACTTTATGGCATGATGAGAACTATGATGCTGAAAATAGGAGAAAATCTTGCGGCGGCAGGGCAGATCTCCTGTCGTGAGGATATTTTTATGCTGTCCTTTGAACAGGTCGAAAAAGCTGTTCATAGCGGAGAAAATATGATGAAAACCATTTCAGAGGTCAGAAAAAAATACGAAATGTTTGAACGGCTTCCTGCATATTCCCGGCTTGTTTTTGCGGAAGATGTCTTTGACAAGAATCCATCTTCCGTCGGGGAAATGCAGTTCAGTACGGATGACAATGTATTTGTTGGAGTCCCCTGCTCAAAGGGATGTGCCGAGGGCGAAGTTATTGTTATAACCGATCCGTCCGGGAAAGCAGATACCTCCGGAAAGATCATCGCGGCAAAAATGACCGATCCGGGCTGGGTTTTTCTTATTGCAGGAGCAAAGGGAATAGTGACGGAAAAAGGTTCGCTGCTTTCTCACACCGCAATAATTTCAAGAGAGCTTGGAAAGCCTGCCGTCGTGGGGATCGACAACATTACAAGGATATTAAAAAACGGCGATCATATCCGTATTGACGGCGGAACAGGAGAAGTACGGATCACATATCAAAGGGAGAAATAAATATGAAAGCTATATGCGAGTATCTTGAAGAGGATAAAATAAAATGGGCGGGTATGCCCTATATTTCTGTTAAAAAGGACGGCGTATTCACAAGCAGAAGCTTTGACCGGGTGATAAGCGATGTAGAAAATTTCGCTGCTGCTCTTGAAGCGGAGGGCTTGTCCGGAAGCAATATCATGCTGTATTCTCCAAATTCTTATGAATGGACGGTCATCAGTCTCAGCGTTATGGGATATGCGGGAACTCTTGTACCCATTGACAAGGAATGGACAGCCTTCGATATAGAAAACGCAATGTCCTCGATCGAAATAAGTGCAGTATTTTATGAAAGATCAAAAGAGGAGGTAATTTCCGCTGTCCGGGAAAAGCTGACCAAGGTGAAATTTTTTTGTATCAACGATCATTTTGAAAAGTTTATTTCCGGGGGAAGTAAAATTGATCCGAAGCCTGCGGGGATACGGGATCTGAACAGTACGGCGATGATAATTTTCACCTCCGGAACTACAAATATGCCAAAAGCGATCCCCCTTACTCAGTCAAATTTATTCAATAACTGGGAAACCCTGTATAACAGAACGCCTATGACCATTGCGGACAGATCGTATATTTTCCTTCCTCTTAACCACGTTTATGCTGGAGTGGCAAATTTTCTCTATACGATCATTTCGGGAATGCAGGTTTTTCTGTGCAGCGATATGTCGATGATGATAGATGAAATGCTGGAGATACGTCCCACTATCGTTTGTACAGTTCCGCTGATACTCAATAAAATTTATTCTGTTATGAACGACGAAATAATGAAAATGCTGAAAGAGATCAGATTTTTATACTGCGGTGGAAGCTTTACCGATCCCGCTATGAAAAAATATTTCATTGACAGCGGAGTTACGCTTCTCGAAGCATACGGAACTACGGAAACCTCTTCCGTTATCGCACTGGGAATCCCGGGCGATGAAAAAATTGATTCGGCAGGCGTCATTTTTGAAAATCTCGATGTCCGTATAATTGATCCCGATGAAAACGGGATAGGAGAAATTATCGTAGGCGGAGG
>JAFLUJ010000082.1 GCA_022511485.1 Oscillospiraceae bacterium
TGATATATAAGACCGGAACAGAGGTAGTTTCCGTAAACTTTGTCCGCCTTAAGTGTAATAAACATTTTATCAAAAAGCTTCTGGAAAACTGACAGGTTATCAGTACGGGCTACTGCCGGATCTTTCAGATCAAGCTCCTCCATCAGATCTTCAATATTTTTTCCGTCAAATACTATCCAGCGCACTTCCCACTTTTCCTCATAGGGAAAATATTCGTGGGTCTTGCCTTTCGGAATGTAAAAAATATCTCCCGGATATATGTCAATAGCTTCATCATCATATTTGAGACATCCGCTGCCTGCTATGCAGTACATTATCTGTGCCCAGGAAACTTCACTGGTGCGCTTTATATGTCCCTGATATTCCGTACCGCCTATTCCTGTGAGATAGACCGGAAGATTTTTCACCTGCTCGGTATATGGATATATATAGCTGTTCATTTTTACTGCCATTACAGTCACCTCATGTAAATAATTATATTACGGTCATGTCCGGAAGTCAAGGATAAGTTATAATTTTTGAAATGAATTTAATTCCTGAAATCATGTATAATTCCCAAAATCGGAGATATTCACTTTAGAAATCTGAAACTAACAGTTTCATAATTTAATCTTGACGGTATACATATATTAATGTTAAAATTATTATAAAGCAGTAGCTTGCGAAGACAGGCTCTTAATTTTCATACTGTAGTCTTTGCGCTTCCGGGGGCTCTTTCCCGGAAGCGCAAAAATGTATATGAAAGGAGAAATGCTTCATGCGGAGCATGGTAATAAAAATGAAAACGAATAAAAAATTCTCTGCTGTCTGCGCGGCTCTTGCTGCGCTTATGATCTGTTCTTCATCGGTAAATGCTGCTGAAACCGGCACTGTAAACATAACTATTGATGTTTCAAAGGACAGGAAAGCAATTTCGCCCTATATCTATGGTGTAAATTCCGAGCTTATGAATAAGGATGTTTCCTGCACTGCTGTAAGAGCTGGCGGAAACAGATTCTCCGCTTATAACTGGGAAACAAACGCTTCAAATGCAGGCTCGGACTGGAAGCATATTTCCGACGGCTATTTTCAGCAGGGCTTGTCCGATGATCTTAAAGATGCTTATGGCGGAGTTGCAATAAATCTTTCCCGGAAATGCGCTGAAAAGAACAACGCTTATTCTCTTATGACGCTGCAAATGGCGGGATATGTTTCTGCTGACATGAACGGCGAGGTCACGGAAGCAGAAGCAGCTCCCTCTGCACGATGGAATAAGGTGGAATTTTCAAAAGGCTCTGACCTGTCCCTTGAGCCGGATCTCAACGACGGCGCTGTATACATGGACGAATTTGTCAATTACCTGGTGAACACTCTTGGCGATTCACAGTCGGTAAATGGTATCAAGGGCTATTCTCTGGACAACGAGCCTGCTCTGTGGAGATGGACACATGAGCGTATACATCCCGAACAGACCGGCTGTGCTGAGATAGTGGAAAGCTCGAAAGCTCTTGCAGGCGCAGTCAAAAATATTGATCCGGGGGCAGAAATTTTCGGTCCGGCTTTGTTCGGATACCATGCGTTTGTTGGCTTTTCAGACGCACCTGACTGGAACGGGATAAAGCAGAACAGCGACTACCGTTGGTTCATCGACTATTATCTTGATGAGATGAAAAAGGCGGAGGATGAAACCGGGACACGTCTGCTTGATGTGCTGGACGTTCACTTCTACACCGAAGCAAAAGGCGAATGCGGAGAACGTTCCTGCAAACACTACAAGCAGGAGGGCTGCGTCACCGCAAGGCTGAATTCCACCCGTTCACTCTGGGACGAAACCTACAGGGAAAACAGCTGGATAGTTGATTCCGGAGCGGAATTTTTCCCGCTGCTGCCGAATTTACAGCAGTCTATAGACAAATTCTATCCCGGAACAAAGATCGCTATAACAGAATACGATTTCGGCGCAAGCAACGACATCAGCGGAGGCATTGCAGAGGCTGACGCTCTTGGCATCTTTGCGAAAAACGGTGTGTATTTTGCAACTCTGTTTGCGGGAGAAGCCAATTACCAGTGTTCGGCAATTGATATTTATACTAACTATGACCGCAGCGGAAGCAGCTTCGGGAACACTCTCGTGTACTGCGAAACCGACAACATTGAGCTTTCCACAGCTTATGCAGCTGTTGATGATGGAAACGATGATGTTATAACTCTGGTTGTCACAAACAAATCCTTCAGGGACAATACAACTGCCAATATAAAGATCGAAGGCGCAGAAAACTACGTATACGTTCATCTTTACGGTCTGCACGCTATGAATCCGGGTGTCTTTGATTTCAGCGACAGCAGCAGTGCAGTAACGATTTCGGAGGATATGATCTCCTATGAAATGGAGCCTGAGACTGTTTCGCTTCTTGTCATTGCCAGGGACAAGGAAGCTGTAGAAGCAAGAGCGGCAGCGAAAATTTCCGAAAAGGATGCTGACGCTGTTGAACCGGAGCTTCCGGCAGAAGCAGAAATTGCCGAAGAAAAAAACAGTCCTTCTGTTATCGGCTGGATAATAGGAGGAGCGGCTGCCATACTTGCGGCAGCAGGTGCTGTTTTAGCGGTAAAAAGAAAGGCAAAGTAAAGTAATACTGTTCACTTGGCGTATGGCAAAAATTTTTAACGCAGTTAGCGGCAAAATTTGCCGTTATAGACGCGTGCAGAGCTTATGAAGACAGGTTCTGATAATTTTCTATTGACGAAACGGCTTATGAGTGCTACTATTATATTAATAATAAAAATCATAAGGAGCTGGTATTATGAAAAAAATATACCGAAGGATGATCGCGGCAGCTATTGCCTCGGTTTCCGTACTGACTGCCTGCACTCCTGACAGTAAGAATACGAATACGGAAGATGCTGTCACTGCTGCAAACAATACGGCTGAAAATACCGGTGATACATCTGCTGAAAATGCTTCAGCTGAAAACACCGATAATGTCTCTGCTGCGAAGCATGAACCTATCAAGGCTATCTACGCTGAAATACGAACAGAATTCAACGATTCCCTTGACATCAGCGAATATCCGCTCAGTCCCAACGAAGCTCCGGAGGATTTTTCCTTGACATTTGAAGCAGAGGACGCTGTTCTGGAAGGATCGTGTCAAATTGTTGAGAATGCTGATTTTTCCGGCGGCTCTTATGTATCGGGACTTAACAATGGAAATGACAGGATAAAATTCACCGCAAATATCGAATATCCGGGAATGTATGATCTGAATTTTGTATGCCGTTCAGGTGACAGCGGCAGGGAGAACTATGTTTACATAGACGGTGTCAACTCCGGTAATATAGTCTGCAATTCCGACGGATATATTGTTGATTCTCTTATGCAGGGGATATACCTCGAAAAAGGCACTCACGAGATTTCCCTTGTTCCAAGTTGGGGATATGTTGACTACGATTGCCTGACGATTTCCTCAAGCAGCGTTATAACCGACAAAACCTATAATATAACAGCGGAGCTTTCCAATAAAAATGCCGATGAGCATACTAAAAGTCTGTACAAATTCCTGTGTGATATTTACGGTAAATACAGTCTTACGGGACAGTTTGCGGATCAGGGAAGATTATCTACGGAGCTTAAACAGATCAACAAAGCAACAGGTAAGGATTTTGCAGTCCTGGGTCTGGATATGATGGATTACAGCAGCCAGAATCAGGCTTATGGTGCAAAGGGACAAACTATAGAATTTGCCTATGACTGGTATGTAAATGCAGGCGGCATCGTGCAGATGTGCTGGCACTGGAATTCCCCGGAGGACTATGCGAAAAATGATGAGGGACATCCTTGGTACGGTTCTTTCTACGCTGATAGTTCAAATATCGACCTGGATAAAATCATGAACGGTGAGGACGAAAGGGGATATCAGCTTCTTATGGCGGACATCGACATTATTGCAGATCAGCTTGAAAGGCTTCGGGATGAAGGAGTTCCCGTGATATGGAGACCTCTCCACGAGGCTTCGGGAGGCTGGTTCTGGTGGGGAGACTGTGAGCCGGAAAGCTACAAAAAGCTTTGGACGGCCATGTACGACAAAATGACAAATGAACATAATCTGACAAATCTGATCTGGATGTGGAACGGTCAGAAGGAGGACTGGTATCCGGGAGACGAATATGTGGATATAATCTCGTGGGATATTTATCAGGGAAATCATGTGTACACAAGCTTCGGAGGAACTTTTGCAAGAGCTGTTCAATGTTCGGATCAGGGAAAGCTTGTTGCTCTCTCGGAAAACGGCTGCGTAATGGATCCTGACAATGTTATGCATGATAACGCCAGATGGCTTTTCTGGGGCACATGGGCTGATCCGTTCACCTTATCGCAGAAAATGCTCAATGAGGAATATACCGAAAAGGAAATGCTCAATAAGGCGTATAATCATGACCGCACTCTTACCCTTGATGAACTTCCTGACCTTAAAGAATATAAGTAATAATTGTGTTGCAGCGGCATGGGCTTGTTTTGCACCTATCAATGAAAACGCTTACCTTGAAATATCAGGTAAAGCAGCAGCGAAAAATACTATCAGCAAAATGATAAGCAGACATACGCATCCACTGATAATTATAATTTTTTTGTGTTTCTGACAGAATTCCTTAATGAGCTTTATCTGCTCTTTGATCTGATTTTTTAATATTTCTTTTGTATAATTGGCTCTGTTCTCTTCTGAGCGACTTCCATGAATTTCACAGCATTATTGTAGTTTTCTTCTCTGAGTTTCTCCACACGCTTTTTAGCGTTTTCTTCATGCTCCTTAGCTTTGTTAAGACACTCCTGAGCCTTTTTATCAGAGTCCTTGAATCCGGAGATCCTTTTAAATATCTTTTCGGTATCATAGTATTGTTTACTTGCGTTATCGTCAGGATTGACATAATGCATCCGATGATCGGCATAATTGTAGATCGCTCCGTTATTATATTCGGTGAGCTTTTTGTTAAGCTCCTCGTCACCAAAACGGGATGCCTTGTTGTATGTAGTTATATCGAACAGTGAATCTATTTCCGCTATCATGTCAGAGCAAAACTTGGGTATATATTCTTCCTGTGAAATATTATACTCCGCCATGAATTTTGCCAGATATGCTTCCGCACATCCTGCATCCACATCCAGGGCGTATTCTGCGTATTCGCAGGCTTTTTCCCACTCCTTATCTTCGATAAAGATACGGGCACGCTTTAACATAGCCACATAGGAGTTATAAAAAAGCAAATGTCAGGACTGACATTACATATCCTATGAATACACCTGTACACATCGCACAGACAGGAAATTGCTGTTTATGTATGAAAAAACTCCTGTCAGCCATTTGATCAGCGTACATACACCGACAATTTCAAAAGGATCGTTAAGGCGGCAAGTATCGAGGAAACTATCCAGATAGGCGCAAATGACGTTTCTGTAGGATTTCACACGCTGAGACACACCTTTGCTACCAGAGCCGTTGAGAACGGTATGGATATACTCGTTTTATCAAGGATACTCGGACACGCCCAACCTTCAACGACTTTGAACAAATATGGGCACGTTCTGGCGGAGCATATGCGAACAAGTATGGAGAAGATACGTCCGATCACATGAAAAAATTGCCATCCAGTAAGGCGTAACCGGCTTCTGGATGGCAATTTTTTGTAATTGTTAAAGAAAAACAAAAGAAAATATTTCCAATTAATTCATTGAGTTTCTTGCACAAGTTGGTTTATTGGGGTCAAAATTGGGGTCAAAAGACTAAATTGGCTGTTTCCACAAAATAGCAAAAAGCCCGCAAACGACGTGTTTACGGGCTTTGTTCTGGTTGCGGAGGCTGGATTTGAACCAACGACCTTCGGGTTATGAGCCCGACGAGCTACCGAGCTGCTCCACTCCGCGATATTTTATTTTGCATTCAAATCAAGAATACTTTATTATTATATCACTTTTATAAGTACTTGTCAATACTTTTTTAGAAAAAAACAGAAAAAAGTTTCGACATTTTACTACATTAAATAATATTCTATTACAATATGTGGCATACCATATGTTTGTATGGTATGCCACATTGAAAGGAAGTGTAAAGTAGAGAAATGTTTACTCGTCTATTTCATTAGTAGATTCGTCAAGAATTATTTCAATGTCTATATTTCCATTATTTCTGGCGAGTGAAACAGTCATTGTTTCTCCGGGCTTGTGTTTGTTTTTGGCAGCTATAAGTCCGTCCATGTCCTTTATATCCTTGCCGTCCGCAGCTACAATAATGTCGCCTTCTGCAATTCCCGCTGTTTCAGCGCAGGAACCTGCTTCTACTGACATTACAAGCACTCCTGCTGAAACAGGCAGATTATAATATCTCTGTACTGATGCTGTTATATTTGTACCGGTTATACCGATTTTAGGTGTTGACACATATCCCTTGTTCATCAGATCGTCAAGGATAGGCATTGCATCGGTAATTGGTATTGCAAATCCGATACCCTCAGCCTCATTGCCTACGATTTTTGATGATGTGATGCCAACAACTTCTCCTCTGCTGTTGAAAAGAGGACCTCCGGAGTTTCCGTGATTTATGGATGCGTCAGTCTGGATAAGCGGCAATGTAGCTGTTGAACCGTTGGAAAGCTCGGTAGTGAGCTCTTTTTCAAGTCCGGAGATGATCCCGCATGAAGCAGAAAGTCCAAGTCCCATGGGATATCCCAGTGTTACGGCAGTTTCACCAAGGGAGAGCTCATCGCTGTTTCCGATAACTGCGGGAGTAAGTCCGGTCATTTCAATTTTAAGCAGAGCAAGGTCAGTACCTTCATCACTGCCGATTACCTTGGCTACGTGCTCCGTGCCGTCCGACAGCGTTATTGTTACTGTATCGGCTTTGATCACAACAGTTTTTGTTTCGTATCCTCCGCCGAACCAGCTGAATGGATTTGAATAATCGCCTACAAGCTCTGTGGTTGTTGTCTGGATAACATGACAGTTGGTAATGATGTAGCCGTCTGCGGAAAGGACAATACCTGTTCCTGTACCTGTACCATAGTTTTTAAATTCGGAAGTGATAAGCACCACAGAGGGTGTTGCACGTCTAATTATTTCCTTAGTAGTAAGATCTCCGGAAGCAGCAGATTCTGTGTTAAGGAGATTTCCTATTGATACATTATCGTTTCCGTCGGAATTTTGTGGTACAGCAGTAACAGTCTGTATGGATTCTCTTTCCTCGACAGAGTTATCATTGGCAGAGCCTGAGACATTCTGGACATTGTTATCAGCTATAATGGAATTTGCCAGGAAAGCTCCTCCGAATCCGGATGCTCCTCCAACAATGGCTACCGCTAAAATGAATGCGGCGATCTTTCCAGCCTTACCGCTCTTTTTAGGAGGTTCAGGCTCTTCGGGGGAGTAGTTGGCTGTGTAAGTATAGTTGTTATTATTCTCGTACATAGATGTACCCGCCTTTCAAATCAAACGCATTTGCGTTTTGTTCTTGATTACAATTATATTCTAATTCTTCATTGTGTAAATTCTGTGACGCGTCAACGAAAGATATTTAAAAGCAATGAGATTTTTTACTGATGAAACCGTCAAATATTTATGGTAAAATTAAATTCATATTTTCACAGTATGGATATAAAATGTCTGTTTTAATTATATTATAACACTCTGCAGACTATCTTTCATGTGAATTATATGGTTCTTATGTGTAATTTTTGTTTTATTCTTTTGTTTCTTCTGGCTCTTCAATCTCCAGATAAAATTTGTCATCTTCTTTGACGTAATCGCATTTTTCATTTTAATTACATTGCAGAATTATCAAATTTTAATATATCACAAT
>JAFLUJ010000083.1 GCA_022511485.1 Oscillospiraceae bacterium
GTTGAGGTTGTTCAGCTTACGATAGAAGAGCTTAATGAAATATATGCTCCGGTATTTGAAAACAACAGGGAAAAGCTTGATCATATCATGGATTATGGTGATGAGGTATGTTCGGTGTATGTTTCTACAAGTGACAGCCTCAGTGTCCATGAGGAAGTACTGAACGAGATAAAGTCTATATCAGACTCTATATGTGAAAGCTATGAAACTGAGCATGACAAGGTAATAGCTATGGCTTACTGGGTCGCTGAAAACATCTACTATAATCATGTTGCGGCTGAATCAGAAGTCAATTCCGACACAATAAGCCTTGAAACTGTGCTGAAAACAAAGACCGCCACCTGTGCAGGATATTCCAATATGTTTTCTGCGATGTGCAATATGCAGGGGATGTATTGTATCAATTTAAGGGGAGGAGACTTTATAATACAAGATACTCCGGAATATCTTTTAGATTCTCCCATGAGCCATGAGTGGACCGCCGTTATCGCGGACGGCGAATGGATGTATGTGGATACTACATGGCTGTCAAATAATTCCTATACTGCTGAAAATGGCTATGAGAAGGCTGATGATTTTGATGATGAATATGCCGATATGTCCTTTGAATATATGAGCTATGAGCACCGCATTGATCTGGTGGATCATCGTGATTTCGTATCATCCATAAATGCTTTGAAATAGTATCGGAGGTGTATTATGGATTTTTCGGCTGCAATTTTTGATCTGGACGGAACTCTTATCGACTCAAATTCGGTGTGGGAAAAAATCGACATCAAAGTCCTTGCTAAAAGAGGAATACGATGCAGAAGCGACTTCGCGGCAAAGCTGGCGGCTATGACCTATGAGGAAGCGGCGGAGGAGATGCACAAGATGGGGGTCAAGGAATCCACCGAGGAGCTGATAAAGGAATTCAACGAGCTTGCTGTTCAGGAATACAGATATAACATTTTCCTGAAAGACTATGCCGGAGAATATCTTACATACCTGAAAGCCAGGGGAGTCAAAACCGCTCTTGCCACGGCTTCCCCGAAATTCCTGTATGAACCGGTATTAAGAAATAATCATGTCTACAAATATTTTGATGTGTTCTGTACAGTCGATGATGTGGGAAAAAGCAAGGATTATCCGGATATATACCTTGTTGCTGCTTCAAAGCTTGGAGTGTCTCCATCGGAATGCGTTGTCTTTGAGGACGTTCTTAAGGGCATAGTCAGCGCGAAAAATGCAGGAATGTATGCTGTGGGCGTATATGACAAATATTCCGAGGAGGATATTATTACTATAAGGACAGCTGCCGACAAATTTATTATGAACTTTTCGGAGATGATGTGATAATTTTTTATTAATCTATTGAAAAAAAACGATTAATGTTGTATAATTAATGTAAGGTACTTTCCTTATTCTTGGTCAATTAAGGAGGAGTCTGAATGGATTCTTATATTGTTCGTCAAGCCATCGTGAATGAAAACGAAAAAACCTTCGGGTATGAAATTCTTTATACTGATAACAGCTTTGGCGGAGCTGCAGATGACGCAGCTGCTGCAAACACCATCGAGAATTTTCTGTCATCAATGGATACCGGTAAGTTTCTGGGCGGTAAAACTGCGTTCCTGACATTTACTGCAAACCTCCTGGAAAAGAGCATTCCTAAAATGTTTGCTACAAACACTCTGGTAATTCAGATAGAGGATTCCCTTATCACAAATCCCTATGCTCAGAATCTTATTACCAAATATAAGCAGGACGGTTATAAGATCGCCATAAAGGATTTTGAGTTCAATCCAAGATTTTTCGGCGTTCTGGATATTGTTGACTACATAAAAGTGAATTTTGCTAACAGCAACGATTCAACGGCAAATATTGTCAACATCGGAAAAAGCTTTAACAAGAAGATCATTGCATATAATATTGAAACTCAGGAGGCTTATGAAAACGCTAAGGCGCTGGGCTGCACATATTACCAGGGCTCTTTCGTGGCAGAAAAAATGCCTTCCTCTTTCAAAAAGGTCAACTATCTGCAAAGCAACTTCTTCCTGCTCATGGTCGCTGTTACCAAGGACGAGCCTGATCTGGACGAGATAGAAAGTATCGTATCACGTGACGTTTCTCTGACATTTTCTCTTCTGAGACTTGTAAACTCTGCGTATTTTGCTCTCAGAAACAGGGCTAAGTCAGTAAAGCAGGCTCTGGTCATCCTCGGTCTGGGACAGCTCAAGCAGTGGATATATCTGCTCAGCTTCAAGCAGGACGACGGTACGATGCCTGACGAGCTGGTCAAGATCTCTTTCCTTCGTGCTACCTTTGCCAGCGAGCTCATTGATAATGCAAAGGATATGCCTATCTCCAAATCTGAAGCTTACCTTATGGGTATGTTCTCGACCCTTGGAAATCTTATGCAGATGCCTCTTGAGGAGGTTCTCGAGCAGCTTCCTATCGGAGATGAGGTAAGGGATGCTCTGCTTAATCAGGAAGGCAAAGCCGGTACTCTTTACAAGCTGATACTTTCCTACGAAAAAGCTGACTGGAAAACAATGGCGACTTGTGCTGAGGAGCTTGGCATACAGCAGTCCCTTATCGCACAGAAATACTTTGAGTGTGTAGAAAGCGTAAACAGCACATGGGAGAGCCTGACAAGCGTCAATACCAATATTGACGAGGAAAATGCTTAACTTAGAAAAAATTTGAATAAAATACTTGACAAATTGGTTTTACTTGTGGTATAATAATTAAGCCGCGTGTTTTGGGCAAGTCCGGATGGATTTATCAAGTGCGCTATGAGGTTGTAGCAATATGGAAGCAATTGTGTTTCCGTGTCGTATTTTGACCTATCGAAAAGAGTGATCAACGGAATGGGTCAAGGCTCAGCCTTGCGACGCCTATTTACAGCGAGTTTTATGGAAAAGGCAGGTGCCGGAATATGTACGCTATTATTGAAACCGGAGGAAAGCAGTATCAGGTAAACGAAGGCGATGAGATCTTTATCGAGAAGCTCGAAGTCAATGCTGATGATACCGTTACTTTCGACAAGGTCATTGCAGTCGGCAAGGACAGCGGTCTTGAGGTTGGAGCTCCTTACGTAAGCGGAGCAGCAGTTGAGGCTAAGGTTCTTAAGAACGGCAAGGCTAAGAAGATAACTGTTTTCACCTACAAGCCCAAGAAGGGCTCTTCCCACAGGAAGCAGGGTCACAGACAGCCTTACACAAAGGTTCGTATCGACGCTATCAAGGCGTAATGGGCTGCAGAATGCAGTAAGCAATTCTTTTTGTTGCGGAGGTGTAATCGAATGGCACATAAAAAAGGTATGGGCTCCACCAAGAACGGTCGTGATTCCGAATCCAAACGTCTTGGTGTGAAAAGAGCTGACGGTCAGTACGTTCTGGCAGGCAACATTCTCGTTCGCCAGAGAGGTACTCACATCCATCCCGGTGAGGGTGTTGGCAGAGGTTCCGATGATACGCTCTTTGCTATGATAAACGGCAGAGTTAAGTTTGAGCGTGTGGGTCGTGACCGTAAGAAGGTCAGTGTTTACGCTGAATAATTCAAGAAACAGAAATCTCTTTTGCGGTGTCCCCGTAAAAGAGATTTTTTATATATATGATCACCTATAAGATGAATGTCCCTATACATATGGACCTCCAATGGCAGTTGCCCCTCTGCCAAACGTCCGGAGGGTTCTGGAGTACGGTTTGACGGAGATCCCGGCGGATAAAATTTTCCTCGGAATACCTAACTATGGCTATGACTGGCCGCTTCCTTACGAGAGGGATGTTACCAGAGCCACGACCCTGGGAAACACTGTTGCTGTCCGGCTTGCCATTGAAACCGGCAGTGAGATACTTTTCGATGAAGTGGCGCAAAGTCCGTATTTTTACTATACGGACTCTTCGGGAGTGGCTCATGTTGTATGGTTTGAGGACGTCCGCAGTCTGAAACCCAAGTACGAGCTTGTGGCGGAAAACGATCTCAGGGGCTGCGGTTACTGGAACGTGATGCGTCCGTTTCCCCAGAACTATCTGCTGCTGAGCAATATGTTCAGGATCGCTAAGAATGATGTCAGATAGATAATTGTCGGAAATCGGATCAATAAATGTCTCCGCTGCTGTTGTATCAGCGGCGGAGCTTTTGCATTATTGTCACCATAATGTAACTTTATTGTTACTAAAATGTAATATCTACGACAAAATTATATATTAATGTATTAATAATGATGAAAAGACAGTCCGATGAAAAGAGGGATGTGGAATGTGTGTCCGTTTTAGATTTATAGCCGTGGCGGTGTTAGTGGCTCTTATTCTATGCAGCTGTGTAGAAGTGGTCAGTGATCCTGATAATTATGCTGAATATGCTGCTGTTACCGCGGAAACTGTCCCAAAGCAGACCGAAACGATCATGGAAACCTCCACAGCGGAGGAAACGACATCTGTCACATCTGAAACACAGACTGCTCCGACAGAAGCCGTCACGGAAGCTCCTGTCAGCCTTGCATACGATATGCCGGATGAATTTTACATACGTCTTGAAGAGATAATAGAAAAATATCCTCACTTTGAGTTATACGATATTTCTCTTGCATACACCGATTTCGGGACAGGGTTTACTCTTATGATAAATCCGGACAAGCATTATTTTTCCGCTTCGGTAATGAAGGCTCCATATATGCTGTATATTTACCGTCTTGCGCTGGATGGTGCGGCTGATCTGGGGCAGAAGCTTGTCTACACTGAAAATTATTTTCGGGAGGGGACGGGTGTTCTGAAGGACATGGAGTTCGGTACAGAATTCACGGTGGAGGAGCTTATCGGATATGCTCTGGAGGAAAGCGATAACGCCGCCTTTGCCATGCTCCGGGCGCTTTATCCGGAGGACGGCTACACTGCATTTATGGAATCTCTGGGGATCGGGCATGAAGAAGATTCACGGGCTTTCAATCAGCCTCAGATATGCTGTGAAAGCTCGGTGATACTCACGCGGGCGATCTACGATTTTATCCTGGAAGGGAATGAGTACTCGGAAAATCTGAAATACCACATGACTCACAGCCGCAATGCCATGATCCTCGGCGGAGAAGGCTCGGAGGTCGTCAGAAAATACGGCTGGTACGAGGGATATTTCCATGATATGGCGGTTATTTTAGGGGAGAATGACTACGGACTTACCATTATGACAAATTTTGATCTGCTGCCTACAAATACACGGGAGTACCGTTTCTTCTGGGATTTGTCATCCCTTATAGCTGAATTTTCCGGACAGCTTGCTGAATCGGATGAAAATACTGATAATATGGTAACACTATCTTTTGACAGACCGGAGGTGAAAGAAATGGCATTACCAAAAGATCCTTATATGCTTTTAAGCGTGGTAAATATGAAGCTGAGAGACCAATATTCGAGCTTTGAAGCTCTTTGCGATGACATGGAGGCTGATCCCGGGTCGATCTCCGCTGTGCTTGGCGGACTTGGATATACCTATAGTGAGGAAGTAAACCAGTTTGTACAGGCAATGATTGAGGAAGAACAGGAGCAGCAGGAAAATTAAAAATGTCTTAAATATGGTTGAAATTACTCGGGATATGGTGTATAATTAATAAGTAATGTATTTTTGTAAAGGAGTAGTTGAAATGTACAACGATATTATGGATACAATTGGCTTTGTAGCTTCTGTTGACCCGGAGGTAGGGGATGGTATGAAGAAAGAGCTTGCAAGACAGAGAAGAAATCTGGAGCTTATTGCAAGCGAAAACCTTGTTTCTCCTGCGGTAATGGCGGCTATGGGTTCTGTGCTTACCAATAAATACGCAGAGGGCTATCCCGGAAAGCGCTACTACGGCGGCTGCGAATGTGTTGACATTGTGGAGAATATTGCTATAGAGCGCGCTAAAAAGCTTTTCGGAGCAGGATACGCAAATGTTCAGGCTCATTCCGGAGCTCAGGCTAATACGGCTGTATATTTTGCTCTCCTTGAACCGGGTGATACTGTCCTTGGAATGAGCCTCGCTCATGGCGGACACCTCACTCACGGCTCACCGGTAAATCTTTCCGGAAAATACTTCAATTTCGTTTCCTACGGTCTTGGTGATGACGAGACCATCGACTACAACAAGGTAGAGGCTCTTGCTAAGGAAAACAAGCCCAAGCTTATTGTTGCGGGAGCTTCCGCTTATCCCAGGCTTATAGATTTTCCAAAGCTCCGGGAGATCGCTGATTCCGTTGGTGCATATCTCATGGTAGATATGGCTCATATTGCAGGACTGGTCGCTGCGGGTGTTCATCCTACTCCTGTGCCCTACGCTCACATCACTACTACCACTACTCACAAGACCCTCAGAGGTCCCAGAGGCGGTCTTATCCTCACAAACGATGAGGAGCTTGCAAAGAAGATCAACAAGGCTGTTTTCCCGGGAATCCAGGGAGGTCCGCTCATGCACGTTATTGCTTCTAAAGCAGTATGCTTCGGGGAGGCTCTTAAGCCGGAGTTCAAGGAGTACGGCAGGAAGGTAGTGGAAAACGCTCAGGCTCTTGCAAAGGGTCTTGTAAGCAGAGGCTTCAACCTTGTTTCCGGCGGTACGGACAACCATCTTATGCTGGTTGATCTGCGTCCCTTCGATATTACAGGAAAAGAGCTGGAACACCGTCTTGACGAGGTCTATATCACTGTAAATAAAAACGCTATCCCTAATGATCCTCAGAGTCCGTTTATCACAAGCGGTGTGAGGATCGGTACTCCTGCGGTAACAAGCCGGGGACTTGGTGTTGATGACATGGAGAAGATCGCAGAATATATTTTCCTTACTGCAAAGGATTTTGAAAATAAAGCTGACGAGATCCGTGCGGGAGTAAATGAGATTTGCGCTAAATATCCTCTTTATGAGTAATCAAAAAATTTTAGGAGGCAGGGGGAAACCTCCCTGCCTTTTGATTCTGAAAAAATGGAGTGAAAATAATGGCTAAAAATAACGTAGTAAATATGCAGTTTTACAGACAGCCTAAGTATTACAATAAATTTTCCTGTATCGGCGGAAGCTGTCCTATGACCTGCTGTTCTGTTTGGCGTGTCAAATGGTTGGAAAAAGAGGTCGAAAAGCTGAAAAATGCTGAATGTTCAGATACTCTTAAAGGTCTTATAGAAAGCTCATTTATAAAGGATGATAATGGCTATATTATTATCAAAATGAATAATGAGTTCAGATGTCCGTTTCTCACAGAGGATAATTTTTGTCGGATACAGAAAGAGCTTGGAGTAGAATATATGTCCCGTATCTGTATGATCTATCCGAGGTTAAGTACATTATGCGGCAATACGATTGTTAACTACTGTAATCTTTCGTGCTACCATGTTATGGATATGCTTTGCAATGAAAGTGACTGTATGGAGCTTGAGAATTATGAGATGGATAAAAAAGGAGACATATCGGGAGTCTATTTTGATCCGAAAATAGACCTTATCAATCATCCTGAACTGAAATTCCGGCAGCAGCTTTTTGAGTTCTTTTATGAGATCCTCTCAGATGATTCTCATAGTATTGAAACATCTGTAATTCTCGGTGCTCTTGCTGCACAAAAGCTT
>JAFLUJ010000084.1 GCA_022511485.1 Oscillospiraceae bacterium
GTCTGTTGACCTTAGCTCGCTGACCTTCGATAACAACTTTCAGGGATTGGAAGACTATGTGCTTATTTCCGGAGATGCGCGAACTCCGCTTGGAACCTTCGGTCATTTCTTTGCCGATGCATACAAAAGCAATATCAGGCACTGGAACAAACCCAAAGAGAATGACATAGCAGACTGCGACGCTGCCGCCATTGACGATTGCTTCTGGGATGATTCTCAGCTTGCAGCTGAAATGTGCGTCAAAATTGGAAAGCCTTATGTTACAATAGACTGCAAATATGACAACTACATTCACAAATACTCTGCCGTATCGGTAATTTCCGGCGAGGGCATCGGAAACTTTTATAAAGGAAAAACCCGTGAAGAGCTTTTTCCTCTATACACCAAAAACGGCGAAGGTCTTACTATAATAACCAATGGCGGCAATGAATTTCTTTACGGCAGAAACGGTGAACCGGTAAAAACCTTTAAACCATTCAAGGTAAACGTTGCAAGTACCCTCGGTGCAGGAGACTCCTTCAAAGCAGGCTGTACCTATGCACTGGCTATGGGTATGAATGACGATGAGCTTGTAAGATTTGCAAGCGCCTGTGCAGCAGTGGCAATTTCCAGGTATCCACTACAACTTGATCCTCCAACTTTAAAAGAGATAAATGATCTGATAAATGGAGGATGAAACATATCATAAAAAAACACATGATGATAAGAAACTTGTACATAAATATACAAATTTATACTATGGTTGAGCTGCACTGCAAAGCGGTGAGCGGCACAGCCGCCGAATAAGCTGTTCAATACTAAATAAACGCACCAATTTTTATTGTCGGTGCGTTTTATTTTAATATACGGTTACATTCCTAATTTATTTCTGATTTTCTTATCACTTACAGGATATATTTTTTCTATTGGTAATTCTTTAATATTGATTTTACCTTTTTTTCGCTGCTCATTCCATTTTCTGACCAACGGAGTAAAATCCTTAATCCTGTAAATTCCCCTATCTAAAAATTCCTTTAATGCAGTACCCTTCAAGCCTATCTGTATTGCCGCGCGATTTATTGCTCCACCGTTAATATTTCTATCCGGATCCCATTGACAATATACCGCAGTCTGTTTGAATTCCTTTTCCCACTCATCTCCGTCAAACAATAATGAATCCGGAGATGTCAATATGGCTTTTTCAAGAAGTGAATCAAACATATCCTGAAAAATATCCAAAGCTAATATACATTCCTGATTCTTTTTTGTTCCCCAGTTTGAACGATACATCATCCATAAAAACGAC
The DNA here is from genome assembly GCA_022511485.1 of Oscillospiraceae bacterium. Lineage (GTDB taxonomy): Bacteria > Bacillota > Clostridia > Oscillospirales > Ruminococcaceae > RGIG8773. The sequence goes on from JAFLUJ010000084.1 coordinate 1,286, forward strand.
GGCTTGATCCATGTCATTCTATTGAAATTATAATTATCTCCAAAATTTTGCAGCCTGATTGCCTCATTAGCTATAACTGGATTGTATGCCTGATAAACTCTTATACACTTTTTATCATACTTTGCAAAAACTTCTTTTTCATACTGCATATTATTCACCTGAATTTTATAATTCAAAGCCTATTATGTTCAATCAAAAATGTACTGAGAAAAGAATTCCAGAAATTATCCGCCCTTGACAATATTGGCAATATCGTCATTCTTGCCTGCAAGACCCAGAGCACTGTCCACAGGAAGTGAAAAGCAAATACCCCTGTACTCTGTAAGCAGTCCCGCTTCATTAAGGATGTGCTGCATTACATTTTCCCTGTCATCGCGTTCAACAACTATAAGGACAATGTCCTTTTCCGGCTGAATGGAAATACCAAGGAACTTCGCAGCTTCCTCGCCGCCCATTCCGAGACCGTGAAGGAGCGTTCCTCCCCTTGCTCCTGCGGCTTTGGATGCTTCCTTGACGGCGTCAAATCCTCCGCGGTTTACTATCGTTATGATAAGCTCATATTTGCTTTCGGACATTTCAATTTTCCCCTCCGCTTCGGCTGTTGTTCCGTTCAGCTTAAACGCCGCTCCGGACGCTCCGGTAACAGGCACGGCAAACGCGATTCCTGTTCCTGCTTTATATAAAGAAAGTCTGTCGTTAAATAGCTTGTAAATGTCCATGACTGCACTGTCAGCAACAAAAGACACTACCACTAATTTTTTATTGTCTCCCAAACCCAGATAATCAAGCATGGCAGAATCCGCTGAACCGTTGCCGTGAACAAAGAAACGGCATGGAAGCTCTACTTCCGAAAAGATCTCCCGGACATCCTGAGCGCAGCTGTAATCAGCGATCAGAAACATTGCCTTCATATACTCACGCTCCTTCCGGAAACGTCAAGTATAATGACCTTGTCACAGCTTTCATCAAGTGTAATTGGAAATGCCTGTACAGCAACAGAAGCTGCTGTCTGAGGTATCTGTGGCACTTCCTGAACAGTCTTGAATCTGCTTATTAAACCTAATATCTGAATTGTCAGAAGAGGTGTCATTGCAACCATTGCAACAATACCGAAAGCATTTGCTGCAATGTCTCCCCCCTCAGCGCTGCACGCTCCCATAGCAAGAGGAAGCAGGAACGTCGCTGTAAGAGGTCCGGAAGCAACTCCTCCGGCGTCAAATGCAACAGAGGTAAATATAGTCGGGACAAAAAATGTCACTATCAAAGAAAGAGCATATCCGGGGATAAGAAACCACATTATGGAAATACCTGTAATAACTCTTATCATCGAAATTCCAACAGAGACCGCAACACCGAGAGCAAGACTTGTTCCCAGCGCACGGGCGGAGATCCGTCCCTCTGTAATGGTCTCAACCTGCTGTTTCAGAACGTGGACCGCAGGCTCGGCGGATACAATAAAGTAACCTATCAGCATTCCTACAGGAACAAGCACCCAGGAGAACCGTCCTCCCGCAAGGCTTTCGCCGATATACTGACCGATCGGCATAAATCCAACATTAGCACCGGTAAGAAAAATAACCAGTCCCATATATGTAAATGCCAGACCTACAAAGATTTTCAGCATGGTTTTTCTGTCAAGTCTGAGGAAGATAACATCAAATATAAGGAAGAATATTATTACCGGAAGTATCGCAGATGCAACCTCCTTAAAGTAGTGAGGAAAGGAATCAATAAACTCACCAAACGCCTGAGCAATCGTATCATAATCATTAGGATGTGAAAGCTCCTGCTGAAAGGATTCAGTACTGTTGAGAGCACCGAGGATCAGCACAGTGATTATCGGTCCTATGGAGCAAAGGGCAACAAGACCGAAGCTGTCTTCCTCCGAGGTCTTATCACCACGGATAGAGGAAAGACCCACACCAAGAGCCATAATAAACGGAACTGTTATCGGACCTGTAGTAACTCCTCCGGAGTCAAATGCCGCAGGAATAAAATCCGCTGAGATCAGCGGAGAGCAGGCAAAAATAAAAACGATACTGTAAAAGATAATAAAAAGTACAGATATTTTGAACTGGAGAAAGATACGCAGGAAAGCCAGTACCAGGAAAATACCCACACCAATTCCCACAGACCATATCATGACCTGAGCTTCAACAATGGGAGTTTGCTCCGCCAGGACTGTCAGATCAGGCTCAGCCACCGTAACCAGAACTCCAATAATAAAGCATATGGGAAAAATAAGTCCTAATTTTCTTGACTGGGTAAGTCTTGCACCTATCTTTTCGCCAATAATTATCATAGATGTATCTGCGCCGAGAGTAAACATACCGATCCCGACGATAAGCATGACCGTACCCACAAAAAACATAAAGAAAAGCTCGCCGCTTACAGGGACGATCGTGACCGTCAGCAGAAATACGACCGCCGTAACAGGAAGCACCGAGCCAAGCGATTCTTTAATTTTAGCAATAAGATTTTTTTGCAAAACACTTACTCCTTTTAATAACCGGAAAACATCATGCGCAGCGGGAAAAAGAGACAATTATCCCCTAAAAAGCTCCCGCTGCCTTCGAGCCAACAAAATATTATTGCTTGGATTTGCATGAAGCAGACGGAGATGAGCTTACAACAACAACCGCTCTTGAAACAGCAACGTCAATATCAATTGCGTTCTGATACTTTGTGCTGTCTATCTTGCTGAAAAGCTCTCCTTTCTTGGAATTAACATACTTTGGCTTAAGTGCATTCAGAGCCATAGCCATCATATCGCCCTTACATACCTCGCACTTGCAGCAGTCTACCTCGCTTAACTGCAGCTCCAGACGTTCCCTTACAATATCCTCCATAACGTTGATAACATCCATTCCGTTCACATTCCTTTCTGAATATTTAAAACAGTTGCTACACCTTTAAGATTCCAAACAAAAATATACTGACTAAATCATATGCTAACATTTCTGTTAATGATCTCTATGCACATTCTTCCATTGTGATAAGGACATTTCCATGGATTTACCATATCTACAGTCTGCATAGGCTCACCCTCAAAGGTGACCTCTCCCCACCATTCGGAATTTTCACGGCTGTCTGCCTGTTTTGTCACTATCCACCGGAAAATTTCCTCCGCAGCGTCGATATAAAGCTTCTCTCCGCCCTGCTGAAAAGCGTTTACAAATCCCACAACGCTTTCCGCCTGAACCCACCAGATACGCTTTTTATCGATCTTGTCATTTTCCCGCTCATTGTTGACTGCACCGTTTTCATACGCTATATCGTAAATATTTCTTGCAATACGCAGGTTTATGAATCTCCAGTCTGCCATAAGACGTCTGTCGCCGATAACCTCACAGGCACGGTCAAGAAGCCATGACGCTTCAATATCGTGACCGTATGAGTGAATATCCCCTATCTGATTAAGCTCCCTGTCAAAGAATACCCGCAGACAATTATTTTCACTGTTAAAAATCTTCTCCTTAGTGACATCCAGCAGGAACATCAGACGTTCCTCTACTCTGTGATCTCTGCTTGCTTCCAGAAGGACTGTATATGCCTCTATCAGATGGAGCACTGTATTCATGGTCTTATCCGCCATAAGACCGTTTTCCGAAAGAGCGTCATTGGGGACAAGCTTCCAGTCCCTTGAAAAAGCCTCCATATAGGCAATATCGTCAGTACATTTTTTCTCCACCGTATCAAAGATCTCAAAGGCAAGATCAAGGGCTGATTTGTCATCTGATGCAAGATAATAGGTTGACAGTGCATAAATAGCAAATGCCTGATTATATGTATGCTTCATATCGTCCGAGGGCTTACCGTCAAATGTCATCATCCAGTAGACCCCGCCGTTTTCACGGTCAACACACTTTTTAAGGAATTCATAAGCATGACGGGCGTTATCAAGCATATATTCTTCTTTAAGCGTACGATAACAGGACGAATAAAACCAAAGTATGCGGGAATTGAGTATAACACCCTTATCCGCCTTTTTATCGACTTCAAGGTCATTGTTCATGAACCCGTAAAAGCCGCCGTTTTCATCGTCCCGAAGCTTGTTCCAGAACGGAAGTATACGCTCTGTCAGTTCTTTTTTACATTCATTTACCAATACAGCCACAGTGATCGTCCTCCATTATTTAAGATCCGAAAATTTATTCATAACAAGACCTGTTATAAGCTTGGGATAAAAATACGTCGATTTCTGAGGCATTTTTTCCGAAGCCAGAGCAACGTCCCTGATTTCCGAAACCTTTGTAGGATTCAGTATAAACGAGCAGTCCGCTCCATCAATATCTACCGCCTCCAGAGCTTCCTGTCTGGAACGTGTATATGTGAGATTTTTCTGATTGGCCATATTTTCCTTGTCAATACCGAAGATACGCTCCAGTACAAGACTGTGGAGAACTGAAACATCAAGTCCGCAGTAAGCGTCGGACATATCTGGCAGAAGCCTCTTTACCGCACCTTCGTCCTTTAGTGTCATCACATAGCATTTTCCTGAACCGATGTACATTGCAAAGGCTTTTTTGCCATCCTTGTATTTTTCATTAAGAGCAGCCTGCATACGCTCCTCTCCCGGAGCTTCTGCAATATCAAAGTACTGCCTGCACTCTTCAATTATTTTGCTGCCGTCGAAATTTTCCAGACCCTTTACAATTCTATGCGTGGGGAAAACAACTAATCCCGGATTTTCCATATTTACCAGCATCATAGCAATGTAACCGCTGTTTCCTGCATGGACTTCCTTGTGAAATCTAAGAGCAGTTTCATATCTGTGATGTCCGTCAGCGATGTAAAGCTTTTTAGCTTTAAAGGCTTCCGACACCTTTTCAATTACATTTTTATCGGAAACACACCACATCCTGTGGATAGTTCCGTCCGGGTCAGTCACCGACATATCCGGAGCACCCTTCGAGCATCCGTCGATAAGACTGTAGACCGAACCGTCCTCATCCATATAAAGAGAATATATCTGACTGAAATTACAGAAGGTCTCACTCATAAGATTGAAACGATCTTCTTTAGCCTTGGAGAGCGTTTCCTCATGCGGAAGAACTACTCCCTCTGAAAAATCGGACAATCCGACTAAGGAAACAAATCCTTTCAGACTGTTTTTCTCTCCGTTAGCAGTAAAAGCCATTTCATATACATAAATGCTTTCCTCGTCGTCACAAGCAAGGATATTTTTATCCAGCCATTCTTTGAGGGTACTTCCTGCCTCCCGATAGCGTTCCTCTCCGCCTGCGGGAAGTTCCAGACGTATGATGTTGTAGGGATTTTCCTTAACATAGTTCTCTCTCTGAGCCTCGGAAATAATATCATAGGGAGGACAAACCAAAGTATTAAGATCACCGCCCGCAGAAGTATACCTCATGCCCTTGAAAGCCTTTATTTCAGCCATTTTCTAAATCATGCCCCCTAAGGAGCACTCTCCTTTCGCACTATTTCAGATCCATACCGCAGCACTTTTTGTACTTTTTGCCACTTCCGCAGGGACATGGATCGTTTCTGCCGACCTTTGCCCCGGCTTTCTTAGGAGTGGATGACAGCGAACCGTCTCCGCCTGTATCCATGGGCTTCATTACCCGTTCACGCTGGGGAGCAGCCTGATTCTGCTGAACCTGTATGGTAAACAGTAAGCGTATCGTTTCCTCACGTATGGATTCAACCATAGCGTCAAACATTTCAAAGCCTTCAAAACGGTATTCAACAACAGGATTCTTCTGACCGTAGGAACGCAGACCGATACCGCGTTTCAATTCTTCCATATCGTCAATATGAGCCATCCATTTTATATCGACGATCTTCAGCAGGATAACACGCTCCAGTTCACGGAGAACCTCCGAACCAATACGATCTTCCTTCTGTTTATAAAAGTCAAGAGCCCTGCTTACAAGCTTGTCAATAATATCCTGCTTTGAGGTTTTTTCCAGCTCCTCTGTTGTGAAACGGAAGTCCTCATTTACCGTAAACAGACCCATAAACCTGTCACGGAGACCTGCAAGATTCCAGTCGTCCTTAACACCATCATCAAGCAGATACTGATTTACTGTCTCAGAGATCATATCCTGTATCATTTTAAGGATATAATCATGAATATCCTCACCGTCAAGAACCTTGGCTCTCTGGCTGTATATGATCTGTCTCTGGGCAGACATAACATCAT
>JAFLUJ010000085.1 GCA_022511485.1 Oscillospiraceae bacterium
CCATAATTGTTCAAGTAATTTAAAAACATCATCAAAATCTGTAAGCAGTGCATTTTTAATTTCTAAGGGCATATTTATCTCCTCCAAATTTCGATTCGTCGAATAATTATTTAATAAAAAGATTATACCATATGATTGCAAGCCCGTCAACATTTACTCCGGGTCTGATAATACATTACATGTATAAAAATAGCAGCAACCACCGTGGGTCCGGTGATTGCTGCACTGTATAGGCACAAATCTATTCCCCAAGAAACATTACCGTGCAAAGTCCCCTGCGCTGTTCCTCGGTTGGAAGCTTCAGCACTCCCTTGTCAAGAAGATACTTCATTATCCTTGTATGGAGGTCGCAGGCTGAGTTCTGCGTATAGTAGCGTATCAGCTCATGCATATGCTCCGGCTGGTTAAGAAGCTCCGCTTCGGCTGCACGTTCAGCATACTGCTTTGATAGCTTATTTATCTCGTCATTTGCCTCCGGGAAAAGTTCGAACCATTTTTCCGCACTATAGGACAAAATAATATTTGTTTTGTATCCCTGATCCTTTTTCACCAGATACCCCCTGTCAAGCAGACGCTTATAAGCATAGACATTTGCTTCGTTTTCTTCAAGCTGACCGTTCAGGAAGAAATACAGCTTGTCATAATCTTCTGCGGTGTTATCGACCCATCCGCTGAGACCGTTCCAATATACGTCGAGCCGCCAGCTGCTCCATCTTGACGGACGGTTATCCCAGGAAAAGGGCACCTGCGCATTATAGCAGTTGTCTCTCCACATATCTCCGCAGTATCTGTATATATTTTCTTCCTTTTCGCCTTTACGTGAAGACTCGGACATATCCAGATTTGCAAAAGCAACATAATCTCCCCCGTCCTTGCGCTTGACGGAATATTTTCTGTCATTTATTTCAGCAGTGGACAGCTTATGGGACAAAAACGGTATCATGCTCCATCTGAGCAGATTCATATCATTGTCCGGAACGTCCAGAAAATCGGGAATTTCCTTTATGCTTTCAAAATAAGGGATAAAGAATTTTTCCGAGAAAATTTCTGCATACTTCTGTTCGATCTCCTTGTAAATATTGCTGCTTTCCTCAGAAGGAATGTATATCCAGATATTAGTGCGGTATTTGTCCCCGGGAAGCTTATCCATAAATCCGTATTCTTCAAGAACTCTGACCTCGTCCTCAACAAAGATGGGATTTATACCAAGCTCCTCAGCGATCTCATTTATCGTCATAGGCTTGTGATATGCAGCGTAGGCGATATTCTGGGTAATCACCTTTGCGAGAAAAACAGAGGTATCTCCCAATTCGCCGGGATGACCGTTATGTCCCATATTTGTAAGACGTATGGGATTTACTCCCAGATTGCCTATTGTCCTGATCTTATCCATACCTGATCTTAACTCCTTTCGCGTACACGCCAGATGCCACTTTACCGTACCCTCGGGAATATCCATAGCCGCGGCAATGGCTTTCACCTTTTCCTGACGGTAGTAGTGACGGACAACAATTTCACGCTGAATCTTTGAGAGGTATGCTATCTCACGACGGACGATCCCGTACATCTCCGACTGCTGAAATTCCTCTGCAAAATCCTTTTCATCGGGAACAGACTCAATTCCATCAATGTTATGTGTGCGGATCTTACCACCAATATACCTCACCCATACGTTATGGGCGATCTTGTAGATATAGCTGTTTATATTGACGATATTGTCCCGTCTCAGCAAGACCTCATAGACCTGGGAAACAGTAACGGCGGCAAGCTCCTCCGCCTCTTCAGGGTTTCCCAGCTTGCTCATTGCGAAGCCGTACAGCTTCCCGGTATATTCTCCGATAATTTTATCAGCGTCATGCTTGTTCATGGCTTTGGTTTTCTCCTATCTTTGGGGATCTCTAAAAACCTCCCTCACGGCAAATTTTCTACTCCATTTTTAGAGAACCCCATTTTGAACGTTCATTATATATGTGTACGTTAAAGAAAAAAGGTTGGAAAAAATTTAGGGACTGCTTTTAAAAACAGTCCCCGTTATATATTCTGTACAGTTAATCGCTTTACACCTGACCGATTATTTTCCGTAATAAGCCTTCATGTAAAGATTTTTCAGCTCCTCAATTCTGGGAAGTCTGGGGTTAGCTGTAGTACACTGATCGTCAAACGCACGGTATGCGAGAGTTTCCAGAGCGTCCTCGTAAACCTTGGGATCAATGTAGGAGCGCTTATCCTTCTCCCCTGCTTCCTTGATGGAAAGCGGGATACCAACGTCTGTCATAAGCTTTCTTACTGCATCAGCAAGAGCCTTTACACCCTCTGCATCGGAAGCCTTCTGAGAAATAAGACCCAGCATCCTTGCGATCTCAGCGTAACGCTCAGGAGCGATATAGTGATCGTACTTAGGCCATGCTGCAAACTTTGTAGGAGTAGCCTCTCCGTTGTACTCAATAACATGAGGAAGCAGATAAGCATTTGCAAGACCGTGAGGAATGTGGAACTCTCCTCCCAGCTTATGAGCCAGTGAGTGGTTTACTCCAAGGAATGCATTTGTGAACGCCATACCTGCGATACAGGAAGCATTGTGCATCTTCTCTCTTGCAAGGGGAGTTGCGTTATGGTAGGAATCGGGCAGATATTTGAATACCAGCTTGATAGCCTGAAGCGCAAGAGCGTCTGTGTAGTCATTTGCGAGAATGGAAACGTAAGCCTCTATAGCGTGTGTGAGAACATCCAGACCTGTAAATGCTGTGGAAGCCTTAGGCACGGTGTAAACGAAATCAGGGTCGATGATAGCAACATCTGGAGTAAGCTCATAGTCAGCAAGAGGATACTTCATATTCTTGGACTTATCGGAAATTACAGCGAAGGAAGTTACCTCAGAGCCTGTACCGGAGGTCGTAGGGATAGCCACCATTCTTGCCTTTTTACCCAGCTTGGGGAACTTATATACTCTCTTACGAATATCCATGAACTTCTGAGCCATGCCAACAAAGTCAGCGTCGGGATTCTCATAGAACAGCCACATAGCCTTTGCAGCGTCCATAGCAGAGCCGCCGCCCAGAGCAACGATAACGTCAGGCTGGAAAGAGTTCATAGCCTCTGTACCTCTGCGGACTGTTGTAAGATCGGGGTCTGGCTCAACGTCGCTGAACAGCTCAATAATGGGATTTCCGGCGTTCTTGTGGAGCTGATAGATCACTCTCTCAACATATCCGAACTGAACCATACCCGGGTCAGCCACAACCATTACTCTGTGAACATCAGGCATCTTGGACAGATACTGAACAGATCCGGGTTCAAAATATATCTTCTCAGGGACTTTAAACCACTGCATATTAACTCTCCTCTTAGCGACTTTCTTTCTGTTTACCAGATTCTTGGCTGAAACGTTCTCCGCAACGGAGTTCTTTCCGTAAGAGCCGCAGCCCAGCGTCAGAGAAGGAGCCATAGAGTTATAAACGTCACCTATAGCGCCGAATGAAGCGGGAGAGTTTACTACGATACGGCTTGCACGCATAGTCTCACCGTATCTTTCGATTATATCACTGTCTGAGGAGTGTATTACAGCGGTATGTCCTGCACCGTGCTTGAGCATTTCCTCACAGTGTTTAAAAGCATGATCTGTACTGTCGGACTTTACAACTGCCAGTACGGGAGAAAGCTTTTCAAGGGCAAGAGGATACTTTTCAGCGTTAGTACCGCCAAGCTCCACACAGAGTACCTTTGTCTCCTTGGGAATAGTGATACCCGCTTTCTCAGCGATCTGCCAGGGATACTGTCCTACCACCCAGGGCTGAACAGCCATTTTATTTACATCAATAACAACATCCTGTATCTTCTTTATCTCGTCTTTCTTTGCGAAGTAGCAGCCGTGATATTTCATGAATCCTACTGCCTCGTCGTATACTTCCTTGTCGATGATAGCAGCCTGCTCGGAAGCGCATATCATACCGTTGTCAAATGACTTGGACAGAACAAGGTCATGGACAGCCTGCTTGATGTTAGCAGTCTTCTCAATGTAACAGGGAGTGTTTCCGGGACCAACGCCAAGAGCAGGCTTACCTGCTGAATAAGCAGCCTTTACCATTCCGGGACCGCCTGTTGCAAGGATAGTGGCAACATCGGGATGATTCATAAGAAGTCCTGTTGCCTCAACGGATGGATACTCTATCCACTGAACGCAGTGCTCCGGAGCGCCAGCCTTTACAGCAGCGTCGCGGACGATCATAGCCGCCCTCTTTGAACATTCCTGAGCAGAGGGGTGGAATCCGAAAATAATGGGATTACGTGTCTTAGCGCAGATTATTGCTTTAAACAAGGTCGTGGATGTGGGGTTTGTGGTAGGAGTAACACCACAGACGATACCAACAGGCTCAGCGATCTCCATGTAGCTTTCATCAACGTTATCCTCAATAACTCCGACAGTCTTCTCGTGCTTGATGGAGTGCCAGATGTACTCTGTGGAGAAGATGTTCTTGGTTACCTTATCCTCGTAGATACCTCTTCCGGTCTCCTCAACTGCCATTTTAGCAAGCTCACCCTGAGCAGAAAGTCCTGCCAGAGCCATAGCTTCTGCAATTGTGTCAACCTGCTGCTGGTCAAGCTTCATGTACTCATCAAGAGCTTTTTTAGCGTTGCTTACCAGTTCGTTTATCATCTCTTCGGTATTTACATTATTTTCTTTCGCAGCAGACTTTTTTTCTTTTGCCATTGAGATCCTTCCTTTCTGAGGGCTGTATTACAGCCTCTCTACACAGCCTGAAACAGGCATTGCCAAAAGATTGTTAAAAATATGACAAAAATATTTTATCACATTTGCACTGTTCTGTCAATGAATATTTTGTAAAACATAATGAAAATCCAAGGCATTACACAGAAAAACGCAATGCCCCGGATCATGTACTAATATCAGTTTGAAAAGAACGTATTTAAACCAATGCTTTGTTAAAAGCTGACAATTTCATCCTCTGCTGAAAAGCTGGAAATTACTGCTGTTGCATTTTCAAAATAAAGAACTTCGGTTTTATCATCTTCGGCAGAATATACCGACTTTAAAGACGGATGCTTATCGAGCATATATCTTTTTGCTTCGATCCTGTCATCTCTGACCAGTTTTCCGGAAACACGGATCCATTTGTCACCATTGAAGGCGCAAAGCTCTACATTGGGATTTTCCTGTATCTGCTTTGATACGTTCTTAAGCTTTGACGTCTGGATATAGAGCTTTTCCTCAAAAATAACCACTGTTCCGAAGGGACGCACCCGCGGCTTGTCTCCGTCTATAGTTGCAATATAATATGTACCGCACTGAATAATAAATTCATAGACCTTCTGTATTTCCTGCATGACCATATTCCTCCTGTAAAACAAACTTCTGCAAAATTCTTTATCTTCCGCTGTAAACAGCAGTAATCAAAGTGTCTCCCATTATGTTGTCAAGACTTCTGTCCCAGCCGACAAAAACGTTTCCGAATGAATCCATTTCAGGTATAAACGGAGGTTCAGCCTTACCTCCCTCTGTTACTGTCACATAATAATACTGACCGTCAATAGCAAACGTTACAGTATAAGTTGCCTTTGCTGCAAAAATTGCTGTTATAGTAGTATCGGCAGTAATATTTTCAAGAGGCTTATCCCAGCCGATAAATCCTGAATCGGCAGTGGGAGTGACCGGCGGAACTACCGTTCCTCCGTCAGCAACAGTTGCGTAATAGCTTTGTCCGTTTACAATAAATGTAACTGTATGATTTTCTCCGGAAACCGGCTCAAGGATAGCTGTTATCGTTATATCTGACGTAATTTCTCTGTAATCCTTGTCCCAGCCCTTGAAAACATATCCCTCTACAGTGACATCTTCCGGAAGATTTGCCGATGCACCGTCTTCAACAGTAAGAGTAGTAGTCTGAGTACCGATAACTACCGTTACTGTATGGGTAACAGCTGTTATATCTCCTCCCAGATTATCACTGAACATAGCAGTAATAACTGTATCATCGGTTATGTTTTCAAAAGAACCGTCCCAGCCGATAAATGTCATACCGTCGATCACCGGATCTGCCGGCTTGACAGCATCTTCTCCGTGAGCGACCTCCTGGATCGTCTCCTCACCGTCAATAATGATCGTGACCATATGTACCGTACTGTTCTGTACGGAAGTCTGACTGCTTGCCTGAGTTGTAGTCTCAGGAGGAGGTGTAGTTGTAGCGGCAGTAGTAGCCTGAGTTATCACGTGTAATGTTGTCTGTCCGGGAAGAGTAGTCTCCGTTGGCGGAGCAGTAGTTTCGATAGGCTCAGCAGTCTGGATGGAATCTGAATTATCCTCTGTAGTTACAGATGTCTCCACAGGGATCTCATTGACCGGATCGGTATTTTCAGTATCGCCGCCCTTTTCATCGTAAACAGCCTTAATATCGGAAGTAGCATATGGGAAACCATCACCCACAAGCGCTGCAATAGTAAGAAGCTGTTTCAGATCAAAAGCTGTAAGCTCATTCAGATCAAAGGAATTATTCAGAAGATCAAAGCGCGGACTGTCAAGCTTATCAGACTCAGAGTCTGTTGTATCGGAGAACATATCACTTTCAGAAATGATACGTCCCCAGAGTTTTTCAGCCTGATATTCCGGTTCGTTCATGGTATCTCCCATTTCATCATAAAGCTGGATCTTATTATAGCCCATAAAAGTATACAGCTCAGTATATGACGTGAACTCATTTGTACGGTAAGAAATTTTTGAAACAGCCTCTCTCAGCGTTATTGTAGAATCAGTAGTTCTTACAATAACCGAAGCATTGTCCTCAGCCGCAAAATTACCGATGATCGTTCCGTTGCGCAGGTATATCTCACTGTCGCCCTTTCCCTTGAAATCGTCTGATATAACTATCTGTGTATTAGCGCCAAGAACAAGGTAGTTATCCTCTGAATTGTTTTTTCCCTGATATGCAATGACGCAGGATGAATTATCTCCTATTGTTACAATATCGCCTTTTTTCAGGGAGTCGCCATTTGAAGCATTTATGCTTACATCCGAACTGGTAACACTTACGCTTCCGGATGCAGTTGTTATGTAAAGACCATATCCGGAGGAAAATCCTCCGGTAACTACTATCAGAGTAGCTATAACAGCAACCAGCGCACAGCCTCCCAGAATAATGGGAAGCCTAAAATTATTGAAAAATTCCTTCATTATCAATGACCATTTCCCCACAGGGAAAATGCGTCCTCCTCTCTTTTGTACGTTTAAATCGTTTTAGGCAACACCGCACAACTATTGTGCGTCAGATACGCAGTCAGATTTTTCGTCAGA
>JAFLUJ010000086.1 GCA_022511485.1 Oscillospiraceae bacterium
GCCGTCTGGAGACGAAGATCAAGTTTAAGTACATACTCCGTGCCCTTTCCCTGCTCACTGAAGACCTCGATAGTACCGCCCATCATGTCGACAATGCTTTTGGCGATGGACATTCCCAGACCCGTACCCTGTATACCGCTTACAGTGGATGTGGACTCCCTTTCAAAGGGCTCGAAAACGTGCTTTACGAACTCCGGGCTCATTCCTATGCCGGTGTCCTTTACCCGCATTTCATATGTGGCAAAGCCCTCGGGAGCTCCCGGCTTCTGCTTTATGATAAACGATACAGTGCCTCCCTCAGGAGTGAATTTTACTGCATTGCTTAGAAAATTCAGCAGAACCTGATCCAGATGGAGTTTATCGCAGTAAATATCCTTGTCCTGAACCTCTGAAATGTCTGTATGGAATTTTATCTGCTTTGAATTTGCCTGATTTGCAATTATGTTTTCAATATCTTTCATTATGTCCGGCAGACTGCATTCTGTTTCCTTGATCTCCACCTTGCCGCTTTCGATACGGCTCATGTCAAGGATCTCGTTGATAAGGCTGAGCAGGTGATTGCTGGAGGAAAGTATTTTTGAAAGGTAATCCCGGACCTTTTCAGGGTTATCGGCGTTTGTAGATGCCAGAGTGGTAAATCCGATGATGGCGTTCATGGGAGTACGTATATCATGGGACATACTGGAAAGAAATCTGGTTTTTGCCTTTTCTGCGTTTTCCGCCTTGATAAGACGTTCCTCCAATATAGCCTTTTCCATTGTGACGCTTGTATTTCTGACCATCCAGAGAAAATAGATCAGGACAGCAGCGATCTCAATTAAACCGACAATATAGCATACCTTTTTTACTTCATTCAGATGATGCAGGACTATCTTTTCAGGAACCTCGACTATAACCGACCAATGGTTTATGTCTCCGCTGCCATCAAGCACAGAGCCCACTTCATCAATTGGAGCATAGTAACAGTAGGAATTTTCTCCGGTGTCCTTCGATCTGAAAACGTTATAGCCGGATTTTCCCGCCATTACCTCACTGTGAGACTCAGGGACTGTCTTGCTTCTCACTGATTCATAGGAAGCATAGTCCCATATATTTCCGAGGGTATCATGGAGGGTATCCATAAGCATATCGCCGTTTTTTCTGTCCACCAGATATATTTCTGCGTTTCCGCCGTAGATATTCTGTACATTTAGAGATTCCGGGAGCTCCTTTAAATTGGTAGTGCTGTAAAGCATTGCAATTACTCTGCCATTTTTTTCTATGGGATAGAAATGTCTTATTACCAAGCGGTTATCGTCAGTAATGCTGTGCATTCTGCTGGAAACGTGCTCTCCGAGAACGGATTCCTTTTCAAAGGATATTTTTCCGGTAACATCCATTGTGTTTCCTGACTGGGAAATGATCCTGTCTCCCGGAAGCAGAAGATTTATTTTTCTTGCTATTGTAAGGGGAGTAAAACGATTTATAAGGTTTTGCAGGTTTTCCTCGTCGGGATTGTCCTCGGAAGCGATTATTTCCGCCATGGCTTCAAGTATGGTACTGTCCCTTGAAAGCTTGTTCCTTATGTCGTCAGCGACTATTTTTACAGCTTCTTCCATACGCTCGGTACACTGCTGCTCCGTTATGCGCGTTATGATCACATACGCTCCGCAGGTACATAATGTTATAAAAAGGAGAAACAGGATCGTAATAATGATACTTTTCTCTCTGAATTTTTTCTGTTTAATGTACTCGTTTGTATTCATTAAACCCCTCCCCCTTAAAAACGCCGCGCTGTAAGCACGGCATTTTATTAATTTACATGAAAGAATGATCCTCCATAGGTTTGTTTTTATTAGTTATTCATTCATCAATAAGATCTTTTATCTGATCCTCAGTAAAACCTTTTTGCCGCAGCTTTTCTATAAGTAATTTTCGTTCTTCCTCTCTGCCTTTTGCCATGCCTTTTTTCATACCCTTTTCCATGCCTTCCGCTATGCCTTCCCGTCTTGCGCCGCCTAAAGCTGTAGCTTCATCATGAAGTCGCTTTTCACGGTAATATACTTCCTGTCTTATCTTTTCATCAGAGCTCATCTGACGGATCATTACGATGGTATCCTTTACCTCGGGGATCGTTGTTGTCTGCTGTATATCCATAAGTTCACCCTCCGTTTCTGCATTTATCAGATTCAGCCAATCTTCCATTGGCTTGTTTTTTCTTGTCCTTCCTACTTTTCTTAATTCAAAAAAATGGATAGAAAGCTTATCTGTAAGTACTTCATGACGTTCATTTTCCAGAATCTTGAAATGAGAATGATAATCTGCACAATCAAACAGATCAAAGTTGATGATATTAATGCAGATAGTCTGTTTTAAATCTCCGTATTCTTCTCCGGATTTAAGCTCATCACTGTATATTTTAGACCAGTAGAATAATGTCCGCTCCTTGAAATCCGGCTCGCGGTTTACCTGTATCTCAACGTTTACTATCCTGCCGTCAACGTCGAGCTTAAGGTCAAGTCTGCTGAATTTCTGGTCAAGATACTCAGGAGTGACTTCCACATTGTTTATCATGACGGCTTTTATACTGTCTCTGGGTATTTCAAGCAGTGCAGATACAAATGCAGCGATAATATTTTTATTATTATCATTGCCGAAGACCCGTTTGAATATCACATCAAGCTTTAGCTTTACGATTTTTTCATCTCTGTTCAAAGAAATCATCTCCGTTCTTTCAGTATATCATATCACAAGGGATTTTTCAAGTGTTTTTGAGCAATATACGCCGATAACAAATAAAATGGAGCCTCCGCAGAAGCTCCCATGTGTTAAAATGATCACTGCTCCGTCTTTGAAAATTCCCTGACGATGCTGTTCAGCATTTCAAGCTGCTGATTTGTAAATCCGCGGAAGACCATAGGCTTTTTCTCCCGGAACATATTGGACAGCCCTAAAATGATCTCCGTCTGACTTTCTGTAAGTCCGTTCAGTGAGACAGCGTTTTTATTACTAAGTCCCGTAAGATAGTCCAGGGACACATTAAAAATTGCTGCTAATTCAACCATGACCTCATGTGAGGGAACTTGTATATTTTGTTCATATCTGCTTATATTGCTTTTATTCATACCCAACTTGTCAGCTAATTGCTGCTGTGTCATTTTCTTGTTCTTTCTGAGTTGCCTTAATAAAACACCAAAGTCATACATTACAGGCGCTCCCTTAGTTTCTTTTTATTCAATTATCTCATAAAAATATTGACATATACGCAACAAACATGGTATAATGATAGCATTGATTGTATTTTATTAGATAAAATGTTGAGAAATAATCATCAAATAAGGAGAAAACATATGAAAGTAGCAGTAATAGGTTCAAGAGGTCTGACAGTGACTGACCTGGGAAAATACCTCCCGGAGGACACAACGGAAATAGTGTCAGGAGGAGCAAAAGGGATCGACACCTGCGCAAGGGAGTACGCTCTGGCACACAATATCAAGCTTACCGAATTTCTGCCGGATTACAAAAGCTTCGGAAAAGGAGCTCCCCTTAAAAGAAATCTGCAAATTATCGGATATTCCGATATTGTCCTTGCCTTCTGGGACGGGAAGTCAAGAGGCACGAAATATGTTATCGACAACTGCAATAATACCGGTGTTGAAGTCAAGGTGTATATCGTAAAATAATTGCATACCATCTCCTATTCATAGAGTGTTCACATTATTTTTTAAGATGAACACTTGCTTTTTTTATTGAGAAGTAGTATCATCTTTATTGATAACTTTATACAAAAGAGGTATAATTTGCCATGAAAAAAAGTTTTGGAACTAAATCCTGGATGTTTCCCCAGCCAGTGCTTGTTGTAGCTACATATAACGATGACGGTAAACCTAATGCAATGACTGTGGCATGGGCAGGTCAGTACAGCAAAAATCAAGTAGTACTTTCTCTGGGCGACAACAAAACTACAGATAATATACGAAGAAATCGTGCATTTACAGTAGGCTTTGCAACAGTGGGTACTCTTGTTTCCGCTGATTATGTGGGGATAGTTTCAGGCAACGACGTACCCAACAAGGTCGAGAAATCCGGGTTTACTGTGTCAAAGAGCAGTATCGTGAACGCTCCCATAATCAATGAGCTGCCGCTTATTCTCGAATGCAGGTTTATCAAATTCAATGAGGACGGAAATATCGTAGGCGAGATCCTCAATGCCGCTGTTGATGAAAGCGTCCTTGACAATGAGGGAAATGTTGTCCCCGCAAAGCTGAATGCAATAATCTTTGACCCCTGCAATGCCGATTATTACAAGCTCGGAGAAAAGGTGGGACACGCCTTCCGCGATGGTGAAAAGCTGAAATAATTTCCGGAGGCAGAATTTCTGGTTTTCAAAAATAACCGTTAAAGTATATCCCATGTGATATGGTTTAACGGTTAATGTAATTTTATTTTGACGTGAAAGGAGATAAATTCAAATGCTGGAGCTGAAAAATATAAAAAAGGATTATCCAGCGGGGGACGGCATGGTTTATGCACTTAAGGGTATCTCTTTGCAGTTCAGGGAGAACGACTTTGTTTCTATACTCGGACCTTCCGGCTGCGGAAAGACCACTATGCTGAACATCATCGGAGGTCTTGACCAGTATACAGACGGCGACCTTGTCATCAACGGACGCTCTACAAAAAATTTCAGGGACAGGGACTGGGACGCTTACCGGAATTACTCTGTAGGATTTGTTTTCCAGAGCTATAACCTTATCCCTCACCAGACTGTTCTCCAGAACGTGGAGATCGCTCTTGCGCTGTCCGGAGTTTCAAAGGCTGAGCGGAGAAAGCGCGCAAAGGAAGCCCTTGAAAGGGTGGGACTTGCATCCCAGCTGAGCAAAAGACCAAGCGAAATGTCCGGCGGACAGATGCAGCGTGTGGCTATCGCAAGAGCGATAGTAAACGACCCGGATATTATCCTTGCCGACGAGCCTACCGGAGCTCTTGACACCGAGACCAGCGTTCAGGTCATGGATATTCTGAAGGAAATATCAAAGGACAGACTGGTTATCATGGTAACTCATAATCCGGAGCTGGCGGAAAAATACTCCACACGTATAATACGTATGCTCGACGGAGAAATAACCAGCGATACCAATCCTCTCGCAGAGGGAGAGGTGGAAAAAGAGCAGGTCAGGGAAAAGGAGAAGGCAGCAGCGGCGGAAAATTCAAAGAAGCCCTCCATGTCCTTCGGAACGTCCTTCGGACTGTCCCTTAAAAATCTTTTCACCAAAAAGGGACGCACCGCTCTTACCTCCTTTGCAGGAAGCATAGGCATCATCGGTATCGCCCTTATTTACGCCGTGTCCAACGGTATGACCGACTATATAGACAATGTGCAGGAAAGCACACTTTCCTCATATCCGCTTACTATACAGGAACAGACTGTTGACATGACCACCCTGATGCAGATATTTATGTCCACAGCAGAATCCGGTCATCCCCACGAAAACGATGCTGTCTATCAAAAGAGCATGGTTCACGAAATGATAAACGCCCTTAACAATATGGAAACTATTGAAAACGACCTTGAGGCGTTCAATAAATATATCCTTGCAGAGCGCGACGAGGACACCGACGACAATGCTCTACGTGAGGCAATAAGCGGTATCCAGTATACATACAACATTAATCTTCTGATATATGCCGAGGATGAGGACGGAAATATCGTCCGCTCCGACACTCAGGAGCTCATGCAGCAGCTTATTTTAGAACATATGGGCATGGATCTGTCTTTCATGGTGCAGATGCGTGATCAAATGGGCAGTATGTCTCCCATGATGGCTGCCGGCGGCGGCACGGAGCTCTGGCAGGAAATGCTTGACGGAAATAACGGCGAAATTATAAATCCCCTGCTTGAAAAGCAGTACGATCTTATTTACGGCTCATGGCCCAAAAACTATGACGAGATAGTGCTTGTTGTGGACGAAAACAACGAGCTTGACGATATGGCTCTCTACGCTATGGGACTGAAAACCGGAGAGGAAATAGGCTCCCTCATGGACGCTACCTTAACAGGCAAAGAGCTTCCCTCTGACACAACGAGCTGGTCCTATCAGGACATATGCAGCAGGGAGTTCAAGGTGATCCTTAATTCCGACTGCTACGCCTATGACGAAACTACAGGAACATTCGCTGACCTCCGTGAATCGGATGCAGGACTGCGCTATCTTTACGACAATGCCCTGACCCTTAAGGTGTCGGGAATAATCCGTCCCAACGAGGACGCAGTGGCAACCATGCTTACCGGATCGATCGCATATACAAGCGAGCTGACAA
The DNA here is from genome assembly GCA_022511485.1 of Oscillospiraceae bacterium. Classification (GTDB taxonomy): domain Bacteria; phylum Bacillota; class Clostridia; order Oscillospirales; family Ruminococcaceae; genus RGIG8773. The sequence continues at coordinate 6,301 of JAFLUJ010000086.1, forward strand.
AGTATGTTATCGAGCATTCCAAGGACTCCGCAGCGATCGAAGCTCAGCTTGATGACCCGTCCACAGATGTCTTTACAGGTCTTCCTTTTAATGAAAACAGCGGAAACCTCTCAGACGAGGTAAAGGAGACCGAGTTCAGAGAGTATATAAGCAACCTTAACGAGACCGAAAAGGCTCAGGCGTATGTCAAGATCATGGGCATCCCCACCGCAGAGCAGCTTGAAGCGGCAGTGGCTCAGACTATGGGTCCAATGAACCGGGACGATATGGAAGCTGCCCTTGTGCAGGCTCTTACACAGCAGGCGGGAATGAACGCAGACGATATTATGGAGTATGCCTCCGCAATGAACGACGACGATCTGATAAGCCTGTTCACCCAGATGGTGACAGAGCAGATAAAAATGCAGTTTGCGGCGCAGGTTCAGGAGCAGCTCAGTGCGATGACCTCCGCACAGCTTGCAGCGGCTCTTGAAATGGCGATGGACAGCTACACCACCGAGCAGTGTGCGGTATACTATGATGAAGTCCTTGAATTTTCCACCTCGTCCTACGACAACAATCTTAAAATAATGGGATATGTTGACCTTGAAAAGCCGGCAAGCATCAACTTCTATGCTTCCTCCTTTGCAAACAAGGACGTTATCGAGGACGCTATCGCATCCTACAACGACACCGTTGACGAGCTGTACCAGATACAGTACACCGACTATATCGGACTTATGATGTCCTCTGTGACGACTATCATCAACGCCATCACATATGTGCTTATCGCGTTTGTGGCAATATCCCTTATCGTTTCCTCGATAATGATAGGAGTTATCACTCTTATTTCCGTTCAGGAGAGAACAAAGGAGATCGGTATACTCCGTGCTATCGGAGCGTCCAAGGCAAATGTTTCCAGTATGTTCAACGCCGAGACGGTAATAATCGGATTCACCTCCGGAGCGCTGGGAATAGTCATTACCTACTTGTTGTGCATACCA